>JANPNT010000594.1:0-8498 GCA_031427655.1 Burkholderiales bacterium | reverse complement strand
GCCGTAGCTATGGGACAAAAACCCGGTAAAAAATGGACCGCTGCGGCGGTCTTGCAGCCGACGTTCCTTCTGCCGCCCACGCTCCTGGCCGCGCACGCGACTCCATAGATCTTCTTAAGTCGCAATCAGAGTGACACACAGCATTAGGCCCTGGACGCCGCCGTGCTGATACCGGCCACAAAGCGCGGCCACAAGGCCATCGGCAGATCGTGGCCCATGCCGGGAATCACATCAATCTCTGCTCCCGAAATTTTCCGCGCCAGATCCCGCCCCGCTTCCAACGGCACCAAGGGATCGCAAGCACCATGCAGCACTTGTGTTGGGACTTTGATGCGGCCGAGCAAAACCGATCGGTCGCCGTCAGCGGCAATTGCCATCATTTGGCGTGCCGTCCCCTGCGGACGGTGGCTGCGCCGCACCGACATGTTGAGGCGCTTGGTCAACCACTCGTCGCCCGGCGGGTAAGCCGGGCTGCCAATGGTTTTGTACAAGCTCACGTAGTGAGCGACGATGCTGTCGATGTCGCTGGCCGCATCTGTGCCTTTGGCGGGACGCGACATCAATGCGCCGCGCGCTTTCAGGGTGGGGCCGGGCAAATTGCGTGCGCCGCTGGTGGTCATCATCAGCGTCAGGCTCTTCACGCGCGTGGGGTGCCGCACCGCCATTTGCTGTGCAATCATGCCGCCCATCGAAGCGCCGCACACGTGCGCGCTGGCGATGCCCAAAGCGTCAAGCACACCCACCGCGTCGTCGGCCATGTCGGCCAAGGTGTAGCTGCTCTCGACCTTCATCCGCATCAGGTACTTGAGCGAATTCCAGCCCAGCGAGGGCACGCCGTGGTGGTCAAAGTTTTTGCTCAGCCCGATGTCGCGGTTGTCAAAACGTATGACGCGAAAACCGCGCGCCACCAAGCTCTGCACAAAGTCCTCGTGCCACGCCACCAACTGCATGCCCAGGCCCATGATGAGCAGCAGCGGCTCGCCCGAGGCCGAGCCGTGATCTTCGACTTCGAGGTGGATGCCGTTGCTGGGGATTTGCATGGATTGCTCGATAAAAGTATGAATTTAAATCAGGCCAGATCAGGCCAGTACAAGCCCGCTTCGCTTCTGATTCAGGCGCGCTTCGCTTCGGCGGGGTAAAACCAGCGCCGCGCGCCGCTGGCATCGAAGCGCTTCCAGGCCTTTGGGTTTTGCGCCAAACGGTCGGCAATCGCAAAGTGCGCCAGCGGGTTCATGCCCATGCCGACATGGCTGGCAGTGACTTCGATGTTCTCGGTCATGGGGCCTTCAACGTCGATGCTGCATTGCCACGCCACGACGCCGTCAGTGCGCGAGTAAATCGACGTGGTGGGCACGGCCGGTGCCGCGCGAATTTGCTCGACCAGATTCGGATTGGTTTCGCCTTGGCGACTGACCATTTGATAGAAGCGCCACGCATTGGTGGCCTTCATGTTGCCGGTAAAAGGCGTGCCCAGCGTAATCACGCAACGTGTCTGTGAGGCCAAGGCTTTTGCAGTCTCGCGAGCGTAGATGCCGCCCAAACTCCAACCGATAAGGCTTACTGGACGTTGATGGCGTTTGAAGATGGCATCGGCTTGGCGGTGGCACCCTTCCAGCACGCCTTCGCGCGGGCCGAAGTTAAAGCCCTGCTGCCACGGGTAAGCCACATAGCCCAGCGACTCTAAAAAACTGCGCAGCGGCGCGGTGCTGTAGTCGTTCGCACCCAAGCCGGGAAACACCAACACCGGATGGCCATCGCCTGAAGGCGATTTGCGCATCAAAGGTGCCGCAGCGATGGAGGCCATGTACTCCCAGGGTGCCCTGCCCTCCATCAACATCAACCAAAAATTGGGCGCTTCCACCAAGGCGTTGGAACCGGAAGCTTGTGTGGTTTTCTTCGAGCGTTTGAACGGCATTGCGAGGGGTGGAAATAACTAGTCGTCAATATTAGCTTTTTGACCCCTTGCGCTTGGCAGTACTCACCCTTGCGGATGTCACCTCAGTGACGTTTTTCAAGTCTGTTTCAGCGCCATTTTTCACAAGCGCGGGTAGTCGCTTCAATTCTTCAAATGCGGCGGTGATGTGCAGCGCCAAATCATGCAAATGCGGCGCGGCCTCGGCGCAGGCAATCAAGCCCACGTCCAAAGACTCGTTGTAGGTTTGCACGGTGATGTTCAAGCCCATGCCGTGGACCACGATGGAGGTCGGGAAGTTGGTCAACATCTTGGCTCCGGCCAAGTAAAACGGAAAGGCCGGACCGGGCACGTTGGAGATCACCACGTTGGCAATCGGCGGAATGCGCTCGGCCACTTTGGCGCGGCCGTACAGCGACGCCGCAGTGCGCATCAGCCACGGCACACCAAGTGAGGGAAAGTCGGTCGGCATCAGGCTTTTGACGCTGCCCAAACTGGATTTCATCGCGGCACTTGCCGCCTTCACATAGACCACCCGCTTCATCGGGTTGGCAATGTGGGTGCCCAAACTCAGCACCGTCATGGATGCCTGATTGTTGGCCGACGCATCACCGGCAGCACGCAGTGAAATCGGCACCGCCGCAATCAAAGACTTTCGCGGCAGTGGGCCGTGCTGCAAAAAATACCGGCGCAGCGCGCCGCTGCACACCATCAGCACCACGTCGTTCAAGGTCGCGTCAAATTGATGGCGCATGGCCTTCAATTCCGCCAGCGGCAAGCTCACCGAAGCGAACACGCGGCCCGCCGTCACCGATGCGTTCAAGCGCGTGCGCGGTGCCAAAGTCAGGTTGCTGATTTGCCCGGCGGGCGGGGCTTGTCGCTTCGCAGTGGCGACGACTTTGTCGGCCGCCCCACCCGCCGTTTTCCGCACCACTTGCGCCAGCGCGCTCACGCCGCTCGGCAGGCCTTTGACAATGTTGGCGTACTGCTGCAACTGATTTACCAGCACGCCGCTGAGCATCTCCGTCATGGTCATGGCTGAGCGTTTGGCGCGCGGCTCGATCTTCACGTCGCGCGGAATGGGCCCGGTGTCCAAGATGGCGTTGGCCAACGCCACAGCCGCTTGGCCGTCCACCGCCGCGTGATGCAGCTGCGTGTACAGGGCGTAGCGTTTCGTCTTTCCCGGGCCTGCTTTCAAGCCCTCGAACACATGAAATTTCCACAGCGGACGACTGCGGTCGAGCAGCACGGTGTGCAGTTTCCCGATGCGCGCTTCGACGTCTTCCACCGTGCTGCCTTTGCGCAGCTTGATGCCCACGATGTGCTCGTTCAAATCGGGCTGCGCGTCCACCCACACCGGGTTGGTGAGGTTGAGTGGCATTTTTTCCAAGCGCCTTCGCATCGCAGACACCAGGGGCAAGCGCGTGGCAATGTGGGCGCGAATGTCGTCCACAAAACTGCCGGTGTAGTTGGCGGGCAGCTCACACACATGCAGCGCGCCCACATGCATCGGCATCTCGGGCGTCTCCATGTGAAGGAAGCTGGCGTCTAAGCCTGAGAGATGTTTGATGAGCGGTTTCATGAAGGCATCCAACGCGCTGTGGTGACTTGGATGCTAGGCCCCGCATCAGCATTCACTGCTGAGGGGAAGCACTATGCGTTGTCCAATTTCGCGACACATTCAACTCCCCGTTCGGGCTGAGACTGTCGAACCCCAAGGTGATGACGGCTGCACTTCGAGAGTGCTCAGGGGGAACGGAGTTTTTCGTGTACTTCAAGTATTGCAAAAACAGCCGCTCAAAGCAGACTGCGCAGCGGGTGAGCATGGGCAGGCCAGGGGCTCACAAAGTACGCCGCCGCCATCGCGGGCGTGATGTTTTCCAAGTGCGCCGGATTCCAACGCGGCGTGTGATCTTTGTCCACCGCCAAGGCACGTATACCTTCAACGGTGTCGTTGCTGGCAAGCGGCTGAATCGCAAAGCAATTGCGCACCAAATCGCGCTCCATGCGAAGGTCTTCTGCCAACGTCATGTGGCGAGCGCGGCGCACTTGCTCCAGCGTCACACACAGCATCAAGGGCGAACGTTTGTGCAGGGCTTGCAAGGTGTGGGCGGCCCATTCGGAGGCATCGGTTTGCAGCGACGCGACGATGCCCGGCACGCAGGCCTGGCTGAAGTGCGCGTCGATGGCGCCGCGGTGACTGATCAGCGTGGGTCGCGGCATTTCCTGCGCGCGCGCGTTCACGGCAGCCGTCACCTGAGCCGCGTTGTCCATGGGCTGATCGACCAGCGATTCAATCAGCGCAGGCAAATCGCCCGACGGCATGAACACATCGGCCAAGCCCCAGGCAATCGCATCGCCTGCGCTCAACATCTGCCCTGTCAAGGCCAAGTATTCGCCCACTGAGCCTGGGCAGCGCGACAAAAAGTAGCCACCGCCCACGTCGGGAAACAAGCCGATATTCGTCTCAGGCATCGCCATCTTCGTGCGCTCGGTCACCACACGAATTTGTGCACCCTGACTGATGCCCATGCCGCCACCCATCACCACGCCGTCCATCAAGGCCACGTACGGTTTGGGGTAGTTGTGGATGAGGTGGTTGAGGCTGTATTCCTCGGTGAAAAAGTCTTCCAAACGCGCATCACCGGCGTGTGCGGCTTGGTGAAAAAAGCGAATGTCACCGCCTGCGCAAAAGGCCACGCCCTTGCCTTCCAGCGTGGCGCCGCGAACCACCACGGCGCTGAGGTTGGCATCGTCGCGCCATGCCAGCAAGGCGGCGGTGATGACACGAATCATGCCCAGCGACAGCGCATTCAAAGCTTGCGGACGGTTCAGCGTCAGCAGGCCGATACGGCCTTGCACTGCTTGGATGACATGGCCGGCTGAGGTGCTCATTGACTTCCCTTTTTCGATGCCTGCATTCCAATGACTTCATTGACGGCCAAGGTGAGCAGCACCACCGACCCGCCGAAAAGCACATGCTGCGACGGCTTCTCATTGCTGATCCACCAAACCCAGGCGATGCCAAACACGGTCTCTAACAGCGCCAACAAAGAGATCTCAGGCGCAGGCAAATGGCGGGCCAGTTGCACTGCCAAGGCGCACGGAATCGCCAGCTGAAAGACACCCAAGAAAGCCAGCCAGCCGAGGTCTTGCGGTGACGCCTGAAAAGGCATGGCGAACGGCAGAACAACGGCGCTGGAGACAAGCGCGCCAATGAACAAAGCGGGCACCAAGTCCACCGTCTTGCCGCTGCGTTGCAGCAAATTCCAGTTGATGGCCGCAGCAATCGGAACGGCCAACGCCACCAAGGTGCCAACCATGTGCCTCGGGTCGGCGCTCAAGCTGTGGCCGTACATCCATGCAATGCCTGCACCGGCCAAAACAATCGCGACCCAGGTGCGCGGCTTCACCGCGTGACCTAGTATGAAGCGCGCGAGCACCGCAGTCACCATAGGCGAAATGCTCATGGTGATGAGCACATTGGCCACGGTGGTCATGGTGATGGCCAGCATGAAGCAAGTGAACATCACGGCCCACATGAGGCCCGACATCCAGAGTGCTTTGCCGCCACGACGCATGAACCCAAAAGCGGGGCGACCTTGGCTGACTGAAAAGAACAAACCAAGCGCAAGCAATGTGAAGGCGCTGCGCCAGAAGGTGACTTCAAAGCTGGCGGCAGATTGGAGCTGGCGCGTCACCAGACCGGCACTGCTCCACATGAGAGTGACGAGCAACATGCCGACCACGGCGCGGGTGTGGCTAAGGGTCATGCAGTGTCCGCTGCCGTAATCAAGTTCCCCAATTTCGCCTCAACACCACTCCCGTTCGAGCTGAGCTTGTCGGAGCCCCACCACGACTCGAAAGGCACTTCGACAAGCTCAGTTCGAACGGCTCTTTGTGTGCGTCTCAAGTTCTGAAAACTCAATACGCACCGCCTCTATTTACGATCATCAATCCCGCGAAGCCTTCTTGCGGTCATGCTCTTTCAGATGGCGCTTGCGCAGTCGAATCGACTTCGGCGTGATCTCCACCAGCTCGTCGTCGGCAATAAATTCCACTGCCGTTTCCAGCGTCAAGATGATCGGCGGCGTGATCTTGATCGCCTCTTCTTTGCCCGACACGCGAAAGTTGGTGAGCTGTTTGCCACGCACCGCGTTCACGATCAGATCGTTGTCGCGGTTGTGCAACCCCACGATCATGCCTTCGTACAAGGGGTCGCCGGCCTTCACAAACATGCGGCCGCGGTCGTCCAATTTGCCCAGCGAATACGTCACCGCTTCGCCGTCGTCTTGGCTGATGAGCACGCCGTTTTTGCGGCCTTCGATCTCGCCTTTGTAGGCTTCGTAGCTGTCAAAAATGTTGCTGATGAGGCCGGTGCCGCGCGTCATGTTCATGAATTCGTTTTGGAATCCAATCAGGCCGCGCGCAGGAATGCGGTACTCCAAACGCACGCGCCCGGTGCCGTCGGGTTCCATGTTCACCAGCTCGGCGCGGCGCTCGCCCAGGGCTTGCATCACCGCACCTTGGTGTTGGTCTTCCACGTCGGCGGTTACCAATTCAATCGGCTCATGCTTCTCGCCGTCCACGTCGTGGAACACCACGCGCGGTTTCGACACGGCCAGCTCGTAGCCCTCGCGGCGCATGGTTTCCAGCAAGATGGTGAGGTGCAATTCACCACGGCCCATCACTTCAAAAATGCCGTCTTCGTCGGTCTCGGTCACTTTCAAAGCCACGTTGGATTGCAACTCGCGGTCCAAACGGTCTTTGATTTGGCGGCTGGTGACGAACTTGCCTTCGCGCCCGGCCAACGGTGAGTTGTTGACGCAGAAATTCATCGTCAAAGTGGGCTCGTCCACTTTCAACATCGGCAGCGGCAGCGGGTTCTCGGCGCTGGTCAAGGTCACCCCAATGCCGATGCCTTCGATGCCGTTGATCAACACGATGTCGCCCGGACCAGCTTCAGTGGCTTGCTTGCGCTCCAGGCCTTCAAATTTCAACACCTGATTGACGCGCGCTTTGAACGGCGTGCTGTCCGGGCCGGCGTAGACCATCACTTCTTGCATGGGCTTGAGCGTGCCCTGGTTGACACGGCCAATGCCGATACGACCCACGTAGCTGGAGTAGTCGAGCGAGCAAATTTGCAATTGCAAAGCGTCTTCAGGACTGCCTTCGTGGGCGGGCACGTTTTCCAAGATCGCATCGAACAACGGGGCCAAGTCAACGCCGCCGTAATTGCCGTTTTCGCCTTGCGTCAAGGTGGCCCAGCCGTTCAGGCCCGAGGCGTAAATGACGGGGAAGTCGAGCTGCTCTTCGGTCGCACCGAGCTTGTCAAACAAGTCGAAGGTGGCGTTGATGACGTAGTCAGGGCGTGAACCCGGGCGGTCTACTTTGTTGATGACGACGATCGGCTTCAGACCCAAAGCCAGTGCCTTCTTGGTCACAAAGCGGGTTTGCGGCATCGGGCCTTCAACGGCATCGACCAGCAGCAACACGCTGTCCACCATCGAGAGCACGCGTTCCACCTCACCGCCGAAGTCGGCGTGGCCGGGCGTGTCAACGATGTTGACGTGGGTGCCCTTCCATTCCACGGCGCAGTTCTTGGAAAGGATGGTGATGCCGCGTTCCTTTTCCAAATCGTTGCTGTCCATCACGCGCTCGGCCACTTTTTCGTTTTGGCGGAAGGTGCCGCTTTGGCGCAGCAGTTGGTCCACCATGGTGGTTTTGCCGTGGTCGACGTGGGCGATGATGGCGATGTTGCGGATTTGGCGGGTCATGGTGCAGCTTTCTCGATTGCGTTTGTATCTGGCGTATTCACTAGGGCATTGCCTAAAGGGGACAGAAGGCCTTTCACCTCCAACGGGCTCAAGAGCCTGGTCGAAATCAGTTCACCAGCAGTGATGTGGCCGCTGCCTAAAAAAGCCTTTTCTTGCGGGCCGTAAACACGCACTTGGGGCGCATCTGCAAGTGATGGCATCCGACGGCGCACGCCGCTCAAAAAGCGGCCTGCGTCTTCATCCCCCAAGCGCACCACCGGCCAATCGGCCAGCAGCATGTCGGCCGCGGCCAAGGCGGCGTCCCGCTCGGGTTCACTCATCGCCGTGAGTTGTTCCAAGGTCAACGCGCCTTCCAAATTCAAAGGCCCGCTGCCGGTGCGACGCAGGCCACCCAAGTGCGCACCGCAGCCCAAAGCCTCGCCGATGTCTTCCGCCAAGGTGCGGATGTAGGTGCCTTTGGTGCAGCGCACCTCCAGCGTCCAGGTGTCGTCTTGACCACTCACGATGGCAATGCTGTGAATGGTGATGTGGCGCGCTTCGCGCTCAACTTCGATGCCAGCGCGTGCGTATTCGTAGAGCGGCTTGCCGTCGCGCTTGAGGGCGGAGTGCATCGGCGGAATTTGGCTGACGGGGCCGGTGAAGCGCGCGCAGGCCTGCTCCATTTGTTCGCGCGTCACGTTCACTTCACGCGTTGCCAACACATCGCCTTCGGCGTCGGCGGTGCTCGTCGTCACGCCCAATCTCAGGGTAGCGAGGTAGCGCTTGTCAGCGTCCAAACTGATCTGCGAGAACTTCGTGGCCGCACCAAA
>JANPNT010000593.1:0-10464 GCA_031427655.1 Burkholderiales bacterium | reverse complement strand
GTCTCGGCTCTCAACCCCAGATTTGTCAGTCTTTCTGGCACGATTACACAGGAACTACACAAGCCGCTTTCAGAAACGCTAACGGGATAGAGGCCGAAGCCTCTAACCCGTTGATTTCATTCACATTTCTTGGTGGCCTGGGGCGGAATCGAACCACCGACACGCGGATTTTCAATCCGCTGCTCTACCGACTGAGCTACCAGGCCTAAGCCGTTTAGTATAACCAAGGCGCTGAAGTCAGACGCCACCGCGCTTGTTGCGCGTCAAGTCGACACCCAGTTGCTTGAGCTTGCGGTAAAGGTGAGTGCGCTCCAGGCCGGTTTTTTCCGCAACCCTCGTCATGCTGCCGTTTTCTTGGGACAGGTGGAACTCAAAGTAGCTTTTCTCGAAGGCGTCGCGCGCTTCGCGCAAGGGACGGTCGAGTTGGAAGCTTTGTTAGGCTTGCGGGCCCAGCACCACGGGCGCGGAGGGCAGCATGGCTGCCACAGGCAGCGGCGTCGCGTCGCTGCGGGCGTAGCCCACATCGACGCTGCGCAGGCTAGGGCCCCCTACCGCAGCACGGGCTTGGGGCTTGATCAGCGCTTGCTCCACGGCGCGCAACAACTTTTGTAGCGTGATGGGCTTTTCAAGGAATGCCATGGCCCCGAATTTGATGGCTTCTACGGCGGTGTCGATGGTGCCGTGTCCGCTCATCATGATGACGGGCATGTTGAGTTGGGCGGTGGCGCTCCACTCCTTGAGCAGTGTGATGCCGTCCACGTCGGGCATCCAAATGTCGAGCAACACCAAGTCGGGACGACGGCGTTCGCGCGCGGTGCGGGCTTGCGCGGCGTTTTCGGCCAGCTCGATGCTGTGGCCTTCGTCGGACAAAATTTCCGACAATAAAGCACGTATGCCAAGTTCGTCGTCAACTACAAGAATGGTGGCCATGAACTGTTCGTGAGCGCGCGCTTAAATCGAAGGTAGAACAGCGCGAACGCTGCCCGCCGCTTCAGGCAGCAGCGCGAATTTTGAAAATGATAACGAAACTTGTGCGCCCGACGCATGCGCCGTTGACACGCTGGAAGACATGCCCGCATTGTCCGCCTCAATCGCACCACCGGCTTCGGTGGTCGGTGCCAGGTTGGCGATGCGGATTCGGGCTCCGTGTTCGTCGGCAATTTTCTTGACTACGGCCAAGCCCAAGCCTGTGCCTTTGGACTTCGTGGTGACGTAGGGCTCGAACGCGCGCTTGAGCACTTTGTCTGAAAAACCGGGGCCGTTGTCGATGACATGCAGCCTGACTGCGCGAAGCTCACCGGCCTCGCTGCGGGCCACTTCGGTGCGCAGTTTCACGCGGCCATCGGCCCGGTCGGCCACAGCGTCCAGCGCGTTTTGCAGCAGGTTGTGAATGACTTGGCGCAGTTGGCTGAGGTCGCCCACGATGAGGGGCATGTCGGCCGCCAATTCGCACCTGAGTTGCCCGGTCTCTTGGGCCGTGGCGTACAGCGCCAGCACGTCGGTCACCAGCTCGTTCAAGTTCAGAGGCGTGAGGTGGGCCGCCGGCAAACGGGCGTAGTCGCGGAATTCATTGACCAAGGTTTTCAGGGCCTGAACCTGACTGACGATGGTGCCGACCGACCGCACGAGCATGGCCTGGTCGGTGCCGGTCAGCTTGGCTTCCAGCTTGTGCTGCAAGCGCTCGGCCGACAACTGGATGGGCGTGAGCGGGTTTTTGATTTCGTGCGCCAAGCGCCGCGCCACTTCGCTCCAGGCTTCGCTGCGCTGGGCCGACACGACTTCGGTGATGTCGTCAAACACCATGAGGCGCGCGCCTTGCGGCATGGCGGCACCGCGCACGAGCAGGGTCATGGAGTCGCGGTCACGGCCGTCGCTGGTTTGCGTTTGCAGCTCGAACGAGTCTTGCCAGTGGTCGCGCTCGCCCGCCTCGGGGCTGCTGGCGTGCAACTCAAAACGCTGCCACACCGCTGGCGCAAAGGCGCCGAGGCCGGGCACTTCGTCAAGCCGTCTGCCGCGATAGGCCGACAGCGGCAAACGAATGATGCGGGTGGCACCGGGGTTGACGGTGTCGATGCGGCCTTCGCGGTCGAACACGATGACGCCGGCGGTGAGGTTGTCCAAAATGGTTTGCAAATTGGCGCGCGCACCTTCCACTTGGGTGACGCTGCGCTGCACCAAGGCGCGCGCTTCAGACAATTGCTCGGTCATGTCGGCAAACGAACGTGTGAGGCCGCCGAGTTCATCGCGCGACGCGAACACTGGTTTGGCGCTGAGGTCGCCCTGCGAGACCTGACGCACGCCTTCGGCCAACACCAACAGCGGCCGCGCCAATTGGTTGGCCAATGTCGCGGCCAACAACAAGGCTCCGAACACCGCCAAGATCAGCGTCAGAGTGAGCGTGCCGATGTACATCTTGCGCAAGCCAAGGCGCGCGAGGTAGCGCTCTTGGTACTCGCGATAGGCGGTCTGCACGGCCAGGGCATTCGCTGCCAGGGAGGCAGGCAGCGCTTGGGTGACCAACAAAAACCGCTCTTGCGCCACGAGGTCGATGGTGCTGTTGGGAACGACGGCGAGGGCGCGAATGCGTGCGTTAGGGGCAGCAGCGCCGGTGGTGTGGTTGTCGTCGTCCAGCCCTTCAAGTTGACTCACCACCCTGGCGCTGCGGGCGCTGCGCAGCATGGTGGCGCTGGCGCGTTCGGGCACGAGGGCCAAAGCCAGGCCGCCTGAGGCCATGGTGACCTGGCCGCTGCTGTTGACGATGGCCACGTCCTGGGCCGACAACTGTTCGCGCAGGCGTTCCAGCGCCAGCGGCTGCACTTCGCCTTTGCCCCCAGCCAGCGAATCCCCCAGACGCTCTGCGGCCAAGCGGGTTTTCGTGGCCAGTTCATTGACCTGTGCATCCAGTGTCCCGCGGCCCAAGCTCAAGCCAGCGTCCAGCGCGCCTTCCACTTTCACGTCAAACCAGCTCTCGATGCTGCGCGACACAAACTGGTAGCTCACGGTGTAGATCAACACACCCGGCAACACGCCGACCAGCGCAAAAATCGCCGCGAGCTTGAGCAGCAAACGACTGCCGAATTTGCCGCGTTGCAAGCGCAACAGCAAACGCGCCGTGGCAATGACGATGACCAGCGCCAACACCCCGGCCACGGCCACGTTGACCCAGAACAACCAGTCGTAGTGGCGTTCGTAAAACGAGCGGTTGTTGGTGGCGATGGCCAGCATGAAGGCCAACACCAGCGCCGCGCCGGTCACGGCCACGCTGGAGATGATCCAAGTCCAGCGGTTGGCCTTGGTCATTTTGGTGAGCTTGGAAAACTCATTCAACTCGGTTCAGCCTGTGCGTGAAGGGTGCAGAGCAAGGTGAAGAACCAAGTCGCCCGCGCGCTCAATTAAAGCGCGCAGACCGGGTGACCAGCAGGTTCCAGTCAGGCTGACCACTGAGGCCAATCTGCAACGGCCGAGGCAGCAAATTGGTGTCGAGCCGGTAGCTGAAATCAACGTAGTGGCGCGAGCCTTCGTCAATTTGGCCTGGCTCGGCAATTTTCCAGCCGGTAGCGCGTCGCGCTGAGTAAAGCGCGTCTTCCAAGCTGTCAAAACTCTGGTTCAAGCCGCCCAAGGTCAGGCGGTATTTGCGGGTGAGCGGTTGGTAAGCCAAGCGCCACGTTCGGGTGACTTTGCCAATGCGACGGTCAAACCAGTACCAGCGGTCGCGCATGACTTCGGCCTCCGCCACGAAATAGATCGGCACGCCCTTGAGCAGCGCGTCTTCCACGCTGCGCGGCAGTTCAAAGCGCACCGCAAAATTCAAGGTCACGCCTTCTTCGGTGCGCTGCACTTCGAAACTGGTCAGCTCGGGACCTTCGGCACGCGCTGATTCAGGCCAGGTGATGAAAGCCAATGCCGCCAGCGTCAGCCACAGCGTGGCCGACACGCGCAAGAGCCGGCTGCCCAGTTTGCGCAGAGAGGTGTCGGTAAGCGTCAGCAGAGGTGAAAGTGAACGTGACAGCAAAGTGAGGCGGCCGGGTCAGGCTGCAAAAAACGAATTCAGCTTTTTTGCAGCAAGGCGTAGAAAAAACCATCGCGTGAATCGCGTGACGGCAGCAAACCATCGCCGTCGGCACAACTTTCATTGTCGGGCACGGGCAGCAAATGCCCCGGTGAAGCGGGGTCGATAGCCACGCCTGCATCGGGCTGACGTTGCAAAAAAGCGTCGATCTGGTCTTGGCCCTCGGCTTTAAACACCGAGCACGAGCAGTAAAGCAAGCGCCCACCAACTTTGAGCAGCGGCCACAAGGCGTCCAGCAAGCGCGCTTGAATGGCAGCCAGCGCGGCGATGTCTTCAGGCCGCCGCAGCCAGCGCACATCGGGGTGGCGGCGCACGATGCCCGAGGCGCTGCACGGTGCGTCCAGCAGAACAGCGTCAAACGGCACGGCGTTCCACCAGCCGCGCGGGTCACCGGCGTCGCCCACCGTCACTTTGGCGCTGAGCTTCAAGCGCGCCAGGGTTTCATCGACCCGCAGCAAGCGACTGGCGTCGCTGTCGAGCGCGGTGACGTTCAGGTCGGCCAGCTCGAGCAAGTGAGCGGTTTTGCCGCCCGGCGCGGCACAGGCATCGAGCACCTTGGCGCCAGGCGGAAGGCCCGCACCCATCAGCAAAGGTGCGGCCAATTGGGCCGCAAGGTCTTGCACCGACACATCGCCATCGGCAAAGCCCGGCAACTGAGTGACGGGACACGGCACGGTCAGCATCACGCCTTGCGAACCGACCACTTGCGCGGCCATGCCCACAGCTTGCAAGCGCGCGACATAGCCCTGCGCCGTACCGGTTCGCGCATTGACCCGCAGCGTCATCGGGCCGCGTTGGTTATTGGCTTGCAGGATTGTTTGCCACTGATTCGGCCAGTCGCGGCGCAAGCGCTTGATCCACCAGGCCGGATGGTTGAAGGCGGCGGCAGGGTCTTGTTCTGCGGCAGCAACCAACGCAGTGCGTTCGCGCAAAAACCTTCGCAGCACCGCGTTCACAAATGACGCGCTGGCGGCGTTCCGTTGGCGCGCCGAGGTGACGGCTTGATCTACCAAGGTGTGGTCAGCGTAAGGCGCGTCGTCACTCGGCCACAACAAGGCCAAGGCCGACAGCAACAGCGCATCGATAGGCGCGGCAGGCGGCTTGGGCGCGAGTTGCGCACGCACCGCCAACGCCCCGCCCAAGCCGCGCAGCACCCGAAAGCTCAATGCCTGCGTGCCCGGCCGCGCTTCCAGCGGGCAGCGCGCCAAAGCGTCGTTCAATGAGTGGCCGCTGCGAACCGCCTGCACCGCATCGGCGGTGTGACTTAGGAGCCGCGACAGCGGCAGTGAGAGAGCAGAAGGAGCGGAGATTGAATTCACTGACGCAGTCTACGGTCTGGTCTGACGGGCCCGCGCTGGCAACGGGGTGCGGTACCCTCAGCGCCCACGCACATGAACGGGACCACCATGTCAGGCGAAGCTGCAAGCAAAATTTTCAAGACCGAAGAAGAACTGGCGCAGTTGAAAGCCTCTGACCGCATTCGCTACCGGCTGGTGAATGCGAACTGCCGCTACCACGCCAACGACAACATTGCGGCGTTCATTGAAGACGGCGAAATCGAAGAGTTGAAGGCCGAAGTGCAGGCCAAGATGCAAGGCGTGTTGGAGGCGTTGGTGATCGACACCGTGAGCGACCACAACACCAACGACACCGCCAAGCGCGTGGCCAAAATGTTCTTGACCGAGGTGTTTCGCGGCCGTTATGTGCCCATGCCTGCGGTCACCGAGTTCCCCAATTTTTCGCGCTTGAACGAGCTGATGATCGTTGGCCCCATCACCGTGCGCAGCGCCTGTTCGCACCACCTGTGCCCCATCATGGGCAAGGTGTGGATCGGCATTTTGCCCAACGAGCATTCCAACTTGATCGGGCTGAGCAAGTACGCCCGCATTTGCGAATGGATCATGAGTCGGCCGCAAATTCAAGAAGAAGCGGTGATGATGCTGGCCAATGAATTGCAAGATCGCGTCAAGCCCGACGGACTGGCCATCGTCATGGAGGCCGACCACTTTTGCATGCATTGGCGCGGTGTGAAAGACAACGACTCCATGATGACCAACAGCGTCATGCGCGGCGCGTTTTTAAAGAACCCCAATTTGCGCCGCGAGTTCTTGTCGCTGCTCAGCAAGAAAACTTGATCTTCATTTGACCTTGTTCGGAGAACAACATGCTTGTGCGTTTGATGTATGCCAGCCGCGCCGTAGATTTGGTGGCCGAGGCCGAGTTGGTCACGATTCTTCAGCAGTCCAAAAAGAACAACCCCGGTGTCGGTGTGACTGGTGTGTTGTGCTTTTCAGCAGGCATCTTTTTGCAAGTGCTGGAAGGTGGTCGCAACGCCGTGAGCGCGCTGTACAACAAGATCGCGGCCGATGCGCGCCACAAAGACGTGGTGATCCTGCGCTACGAAGAAATTGACGAACGCAGCTTCGGCAGTTGGTCGATGGGACAAGCGAATTTGTCGCGCTTGAACCCGGCCGTGGTCATCAAGTATTCAGAGACCGCAGAGCTCGACCCGTACAGCGTGTCAGGCAAGGTATCGATGGCGCTGTTCCACGAAATGGTGGCCAGCGCGGCGGTTCTAGGCAAGGGCTAGATCAAAAGCTAGAACACGGATTGATCAACTGCGGGGCGTCACAGCGCGCCCGCAGCGCGAAAGCCAAACAGGCCCGCGATGATCCACGTCGGGAACTGCATCGCAGCGTTGTTATAGACCAAAGCGGCTTCGTTGAACTGACCTCGCGCAAAGCCGAGAGTGCCGTCCACTGCGGCCAACTCATCGGTTTGCATCACCGTGTCCCAAGCCAAGTTGGAACGGGCATGGGCTGCCAATTCCGTGCTCAAGCGGCCCCGCGCACCGATCAACACTTCTTCTGCCAGGCGCAGGCTGGCAATCGCTTGCGCGCCACTCGGTGCCGCACGAGCATGGTCTATCGCCGCCATCACCTGGACGCACGCACCTCGTACGGCATTGACGCTGTGCACCTCGACGCTGTCAGCGCTGGCACCCAAAGCGCTGCTGCAATCGCGCAGCCACTGCGCCAACAGCGCGTCTCGCTGTCGGGCGTGCGCCTCCACGCTGGCAAAGCTCAACTTGATGCTGGCACGCAAACGCACCAAACGGTTGTAGGCACCCACAGCCCAAAAAAGCAGCACCGCAGCGACGATCCAAGCCCAAATTGGCAAGCCAATCATCGCCACATCACAGCAGCGAAGCCAGCCAGTCCTCGTGACCTCGACGACGTAAATCGCAAGCTGGGCACAGGCCACAACCGTAGCCCCAGGCGTGACGCTTCGAGCGATCGCCCACGTAGCAGGTGTGGGTGTGCTCGACCACCAAGTCGGTCAGAGGCTGGCTCCCCAAGCTGTCGGTGAGCGCCCAGGTTTGCGCCTTGGTCAGCCACATCAACGGCGTCTCTATCGTCATCGGCGCGTCCAAGCCCAAGCTGATGGCCACCTGCAGCGCTTTCAGCGCGTTGTCGCGGCAATCGGGGTAGCCCGAAAAATCGGTTTCACACATGCCGCCCACCAACACATTCAAGCTGCGCCGATATGCCACCGTGGCCGCAAAGGTAAAGAACAACAAATTGCGCGCAGGCACAAAGGTGTTGGGAAGGCCGCCGGCTTGCATTTCAATTTCGCGTTCGCGCGTGAGCGCGGTGTCTGAGATTTGACCGAGCAGCGCCAGGTCAATCAAATGATCGTCACCCAAGCGCGCTGCCCACTGCGGAAACTGCACATGCAATTGAGCGCGCACATTCAAGCGGCTTTCCAGCTCCACATGGTGGCGCTGACGGTAGTCAAAACCAATGGTTTCGACATGCGCAAAGCGCTTTAAGGCCCACGCCAAACAAGCGGTGGAGTCTTGGCCAGCAGAGAAGAGGACGAGGGCGCGGCGGGGGTCGGTCATGGGCTGATTGTGCTGCCGCAACACACCTATTTGGCACTGCGCAGGGGCGGTCGTGCAAGACCGCTGCGCATCGCACACTCCGGCCAATTTGAGCGCGTCCCGTTTGAGTATTTCGAACGATGTGCCGCATCGCAAACAACGTTGATTTGCAGGCGTCTCCAAACCAGAGCTTCTGCGCTAAAAGGCCTCGCCGTTGGCAGCTGGCCACCACGCCGCACACCTTTTCTGCGACCAGCTTTTGGAAACAAACTCCTTATCGGGCTTTGGCCTGAAACGTGCTCGTTTCTTACGTCTGATTAGCGAAACGAAAAATCAAAATTAGGGGCAAATCACACCCCATTGATCACGCCCGATTCAAAGGCGACGCGGCGGGTGCGGTCGAAGCCGCAAAAGCCCGCGCAACCACCGGCCCCAAGGCCGAGCGGTTGGCGGAGATACGCAATCCTTTGACCGCAGCAGACCTTGCTGTGTGTGAAGGAGCGCTAGAGGCGGAACTCAACCCCGCGGTGGGCGGAAAACTGCAAGCACCGCACAAGTTTGAATAGACAAGTCCGCCGAAACCACAACGCCTTCGGGTGTTGTGGTTTCTTTATTTGTGGATGCCACGCTGCTGTCTAGCCACTCGCGCGTGACGGACAGCTACTTGCTGGCGCTGGCACGTGCGAACAAAGATCAGCTGGCCACGTTGGATCACAAGCTCGCGGCCGAAGTGATGTCGGAAGGCAAAGCGCCCCTCGCCCTTATCTGAGCTCACACGAGCAAAACCCAACCTCAACCCCTCACTTCCCCCTGCCCCATCACCACCCACTTCACCGACGTCAGCCCTTCTAGCCCCACCGGCCCGCGGGCGTGGAACTTGTCGGTGCTGATGCCGATTTCTGCGCCCAGGCCGTACTCGAAGCCGTCGGCGAAACGGGTTGAGGCGTTGACCATGACGCTGGCGGAATCGACTTCGCGCAGGAAGCGCATGGCATGGCTGTGGTTGTTGGTAAGGATGGCGTCGGTGTGGTGTGAGCCGTAACGCGCGATGTGGGCCATGGCTTCATCCAAGTTGCCGACCACTTTGACGCTGATGATGGGGGCCAAATATTCCTCTGACCAGTCTTGTTCGGTGGCAGCCACGGCCTTCAAATTCGGCACCGACTGCAGCAGCGCCAGCGACGCGGCATCACCGCGCATTTCCACGCCTTTGGCGGCAAACATCGCACCCATGCGCGGCAAAAATTGGGCCGCGATGTCGGCGTGAACCAGCAAGGATTCAGCCGCATTGCAAGGGCTGTATTTTTGCGTTTTGGCGTTGTCGGTGACGCGCAGGGCCAGCTCTAAATCTGCGTCGGCGTCCACATACACATGGCAGTTGCCGTCGAGGTGTTTGATGACGGGCATCTTGGCCTCGCGGCTGATGCGCTCGATCAGGCCTTTGCCGCCGCGCGGAATGATGACGTCCACCGCCTCGGGAGAGGCAATCAAAAAGCCCACAGCGGCGCGGTCTGTGGTTTGCACCAGCTGCACGGCATCGACCGGCAAGTGCGCTTGCGCCAAGGCGGCTTGCACCAACTTCCACAGCGCCAAGTTGGAGTGAATCGCCTCCGAGCCGCCGCGCAAGATGCAGGCATTGCCGCTTTTGATGGCGAGCGACGCAGCCTCGATCGTGACGTTGGGGCGACTCTCGTAAATCATGCCAAACACGCCCAAGGGCACGCGCATTTGACCCACGCGGATGCCGCTGGGGCGTTGGCGCAGGTTGGTGATTTCGCCGATGGGGTCGGGCATGGCGGCGATTTGTTCACAGCCTTGCGCGGCGGTTTCCAGGATTTGCGGCGTGAGCTTGAGGCGGTCTACCAAGGGCTCGGCCAAGCCGTTTTTCAGCGCTGCGCCAACGTCCAGCGCGTTGGCGGTTTGCAAGGCCGGGGACTCGGTGCGCAGCAAATTCGCCAGCGCGATGAGGCAGGCGTTTTTGGCTGAGGTGGGGGCAGCGGCCATGAGCGGGCTGGCGGCGCGCGCGGCCGCGCCCATCAGGGCGATATAAGTTGGCAGGTCGATTGACGTCATGGCTTGATTGTCGCAAACCACAACGCCCGCAGCGCTGCGCTCAGCCTGCGGATTTGGCCACCACCGCGCGAGCGCACTGCGGGTGCGAGGCCCATTGGCGGGTGCGGCATTGTGTTTTGAGGCAACTGCTCGATGGCGGGCCAGTGCGGGCCGAGCACACGCCGCGCGGCCCGTTGGCCCAAGCGGCATTGCTCAGCTTCACGCCTTTGGGCGGTCTGCTGGCGGCTGGAGTTTTGGGCTCAAGCTTGGCAACTGCAGGCTCGGCACGCGGCACGGCGGCCACCGCAGCAACGGTTGCCGCAGCCACCACCGCAGCGCCGGGCCGGCTGGCCGCGCTGGCCGCACTGAATGGTGCAGCCACGGGCAAACGAATCTCGGGCATCTCGGTGGGCTCGGCGGCCACTTTCGCAGGAGTGGGTTTGTCAGACGGCACCGCGCG
>JANPNT010000592.1:0-2698 GCA_031427655.1 Burkholderiales bacterium | reverse complement strand
CTTGGTATCGCGCTTGACACCGCGCTCGGCATTTGCCCGCGCACCGCGCTTTGCCGGACGGAGGGCGTCTTTTGAACTCAGCTTCGCGCTTGGCGAGGACACTGACTTCGAGCCAGCAGCTGTTTTTTTGGCACCAGTTGTCATGGCTCCGATGTGTCGTTGGGGGCCTCAAATATAGCCGTTGAAGACTGAATTCGGGTGCTTGCAACCAGACCCTTATTCGGGCCGTGTCACCACAGAAGGCAAGCGGAGCGCTAAACCTGCTGCTATGTATCACTCTGATTGCGACCTGAAACCGCGTCTTAGCGCAAGCGGCGTAGTTGCAACCCCTCGCGATGCCATGAAGCATCACTGTGGTCTGCGCTTGACCGCGCACGCCAATCCATTGATTTTCTTAAGTCGCAACCAAAATGACACACAACACTGGCCGCCCCGCTCTCGAATCAGCCCACCTTGCCGCGCCTGAACAGGTTCACGATGGCCAGCAAGATGGCCGCACCGACAAAGGAAACCAATAGCGCAGGCAAGCTGAAGTTGTCTTGGTTGATGGTGCCCACGCCAAGCAGCGGCGAAATAGGCCAACCGCCAGGCACCGCGCCCAAGATGCCCACGACCACATTCAAGATGATCCCTTGTTGTCCATCAGTCTTGATGACGATGCTGGCAAGTCAGCCGATGACACCTACCACCAGCACCCAAACGATCAAATTCATGGCGCGTTTCCTTTAAGTTAGAGGTTGACCCCTGCAACAGCAAATGCGTATGGCCCGTCAACATCACTGTAAAGGCCACAACGATGGTCGTGGCGCGTCATGCCGACTTATCCCAGCGGAATGACGTCAGCGGTTTCGTCAGCCGGTGGCGCAAAGGTGTCGGAAATTGTCAGCGGCACCGATGTCTCGTCGCCCGCAGCCAAGCCTTTCAAAAAGCTGACGAACAAAGTTGACGAGCTGCCCGCACTGTCGGGAACGGCGCCGGCCACAGGCACCGGAGCTGCCTCTTCGTCATCGTCGGTCCAACAACCCGTGACCACTGTGCTGACCACTAAAGCGGTGGTCAGGCTGAGCATGCGCAATGTTTTCCGTGATGTTTTCATGAGTGCCTCATTCAGTTGGCTGGGAACACCGTGCCAGCAGCGGCGGCTGGGTTGAAGTTGCCCGGAATCGGCGTGGTCAGGTAGGGGAAGGTGACGCCGTAGTTGGCAGCGGTTTTGCGAACGCCGTCGGTGAAGGCCAATCCACCTGCCGGTGCGTCAGACGGCTTGCAGCCGACCTTCAAAGTGTCGGTGGCACCCGTCAACACGCACAGCGCACCCATTGAAACGCGCAGCGACAAATCGACCACGTCGTCGGCCGGACGGCGTCCGTTCGGGTAGCCAGCGTTGTCGCCGGCGGCCACACCCAAAGCGTTTTGCGTGGCCGCAGGCGTCACCGCAATGGCCGTGTTCAAGCGCAGCATTTCGCTGGCCACCACGCCCTTGGGTTGGTTCACACCTTCAATGCCTTTCAAGAACACCGTGACCAGGTCGGTGCGCGGAAAGTTGGTCGGTGCTTTGGCCGAAGGGAACAGTGACTCAATCAGTGCGGGCAGCACGGGATTGGTCACGTAGTCGGCAAAATTGGCACCGTCGTTGATGGGCTTGCTTGAGTTGAATTTGTCCTTGTCGTCCAGGCCAATGATGAGTTCGTTCACCAGCGGCATGCCCAAGCGCGACACCTGAGTCCAGGCACCGCCGCCACGCGGCACTTTATTGAAGCCTGTGGGCGGTGAGCCGTCCAGCAAGCGACCTTGGCGCAAGCTTGCCGTGGTGTGTGCGCCGATAACGGTCTCGGAGCCGGCCGTCAAGCAGGCAATGGGCACTTCCATGGCCAGGGTGCTGACGTTCTTGCCCTCCAGGTCGTTGTTGTTGCCGTTCACCTCAGGGCCCAGTGGGTTGAGGTTGAAGAGGTCAAAAGCCTTGCCCACAGCGATGTAGAACGGCTCCTTGCGCTGGCCCACAAACACACGGCCCGGTATGGCGCAGCCCGGAATGGCCACGCTATAGATGTGCTGGTTGGCGTAGGCGGCATAGCCGGTGGCGCCGCCAAAAACGTTGTCGCCAATATTGTCAACTGGCTTGTCGAATTCTGCCGCGCCGCCAGTGGAATTGGTGACCGCAGTGCGCGTGCCGCCGCGACGCGTGCCCCGAACCAGGTCGATGCTGAAGGTTTCACGCACGTTCAACGTGGCGGGGTTCACACCGCTGATGCGCCCGCTGTTGATTAGCGGAATCTTCACCGCCTTGCCACCTACCGTGAGCGCTGCGGCCTTGGATGTGTTTTTGAAGCGGAACTGGAAACTCATGTCTTCCACGCCGTCACCGTTGTTGTCGATGTGAATCTCGTACAGGGCGTTGGGGTTGAACATGTAAAAGTTCGGGCCGCCCTGTGGGTCTTGGAAGGGTTGGTAGTTAGCCAAAATCGTCACGTAAGCCTGGCGGCCTGTTTCGTAGCTGCGAAACATGTAGAGGTCGGTCGCGTCCACCTGCGCTTGGCCCGCAATGAACGGTGCCTCGCGGTGACTGGATGCAAAAGCGGAGGGCGCAGTCGACAACAACGCGCTCAAGCCGAGCCCGAGTACGGCAACCGCACGGCCAACGGAAGTGATCTGGGAGGGACAGGTTTTCATGGTGATCTTTTCAAGTGAGTTGATAAATTGG
>JANPNT010000591.1:0-1828 GCA_031427655.1 Burkholderiales bacterium | reverse complement strand
GCTCAAACGTTAGGCGCCTCAAACGATATGAACCGCGTACTCAGATCTTTGCTCGTGATCACGGCGTCGGTCTTCGCGATTACCGTCGCTACAGTCTTGTTGTTCGTCTGGCGCAATCCCAGCGTATCCGCCGATGAAGTAGCGCGTACGCAGTCACCCCAAGGAGACCTTGAGGCGGTTCTCGTAGAAACTAATGGCGGAGCAACCACGTCCTTTGGCTACGAAGTCTTTGTAGTCCCACGCGGTACACAGCCAACGAGTGGGCGAGCTGCCTACTTGTATGGAGCAGTACGCAATAGCAATGCATACGGAGCAAATCTTCGCTGGGCAGCCCCTGCGGAGCTACAAGTGGAGTTTGAGCGTGCGAATTCAACGAAGCTCGAACAGCCTTCAATTACTGTTTCAGGTCAGACTGTCAATGTCAGGCTAGTGCCCGGAATCACAGATCAAACGGCTCCTCCAGGTGGCATGCACTACAACCAGAACGGGCGCAAGTGAGAGAGGCGCCTAACCCTTCCATCGAGGGGATGCCCAAAAGGCTGCGCCTTTTGTGCACCCCTCATGTCAAACGTTAGACGCCATCACACACTCACATGACACCCTCCACGGCGGTTACGCACATCGGGTACTACTGTGGCCGGTTCGGTCCGGGTTTCTGGGGCGAACCACTCAATTCGCTCTCCAACTTAGCTTTCGTCTTCGGGGCAGTCATTGCTTTCTGGTTCTGGCGTTCAAGCCCAAGTCGCGACCCCTGGCAATTACTCCTCTTCTCGTTGGTTGCGTCAGTCGGTGTTGGGAGTTTTATCTTCCACAGTCACCCAGTTCCAGCAACGCTTGTCATTGATTTGGTACCAATTCAGATCTTTGGCTTGGTGGCGCTCGCCTACGTCTGCCTTCGCTATGTCAGGCTTACGCCAAGCAAAACTGTTGCTTTGCTGCTCGCATTCTTTTTGGTCCGCCAACTGTGGATACGAAGCGTGAATCAAGGTCTATTGGGTGGTGGCATTACCCACGTCCCAGCGGTACTCATGTTGCTCAGCTTCGGCGTTATCCTGAAGCTGCGTCGATCACCTGTGGCGAACTTCCTGCTTCTGGCCTGTGTTGCCTATGTCGCAGCCCTGTTGGTACGCTCCTGGGATCTGTATCTCTGTTCAGCGTTCCCAATAGGTCTGCACTGGCTCTGGCATTTGCTTACAGCCACCGCAGCGTCCACGATCATTTGCGGCGCAGCACTTAACCAGCCGAGTCGGAGCGGAGAGAATGTCGTCTAACCCTTCCATCGAGGGGATGCCCAAAAGGCTGCGCCTTTTGTGCACCCCTCATGTCAAACGTTAGGCGTCGAGCATGAACTTCCAACCATCTCAGTCAGAGCCCGGCAGTGCTCAGCATCCATTGGACTGGGCACGCGACCATCCAGCCTTTTTCTTTGCGGACGGCAAAGCCACCTCGCGAGCTCTCACACAACAGTTGATAACTGCAGTCCGTGCCCTCGGTTCAGACACAGTGTCGAGCCATGTAGTGAACGAATGGTCGGTAGTCGCAGCTGCGGAAGACTGGTTCCTTCTGGGCCAGTTTCGAATTCCAGAAAGCCTGCAGTTCGCGTCGCTTACTCCATTCCCGGAAGGGGGTCAGAATTCCACCCGCCCTGAGGCACTAGTCGCCGCATTCGCCAGAGATATCGTAGTGCTAGGCCCGCTTCGTATTCAAGTAGCAAAGGGGACAGTCGCTCCAAATGATGTTCTCCACACCGTGCTGGCTCAGTCCCGGTCCTGGAGACGCGCAGTCGCGTTTCGCAGGGTCGACGCCTAACCCTTCCATCGAGGGGATG
>JANPNT010000590.1:0-4796 GCA_031427655.1 Burkholderiales bacterium | reverse complement strand
ATCCTGGAAACGGGCAACGACAGCTACCGCTTCAAGCACAGCTCCACTCAGCCAAGTACAACGTAAGCGGTCAACGAACCACACCCTTGAGCCAGAAGCCGATGCCTGAGAGCCTACGTGCACACGTAGGAAGGTGGGCACGTCATGACAGAGGAAATCGAGGCGATCGCCAAGCGGCTGGTGGTTGGCCACAAGCGCGACGGGCGCTGCATCTACGACCCGCAGGCGCGGAGCGAGCTGGTTCGAGCAAGCCGGCAGCCAGGCGTGTCGTTGGCCAAGGTCGCGCGGACTTGCGGCATCAATGCCAACGTGCTGAGCAATTGGTTGCGGCAGCACGGGCGCGGCAAGGGTGGCGCTGCTGCGCCGCGGGGCGACGTCATCGAGATGCCCTCGGCGTCGGCCTTCGTGGCGGTCCAGGTGGGTTCGGCACGGCCGCCGGCAGCAACGGCACTGGACGTGCAGATCGGACTGCCCAACGGGACAACGGTGTACATGCGCGGCGCCGACCTGGATGACGTGCTCAAGCTCATCGAAGGGCTCGGGAGGCTGCGGTGTTCCGCCTCGACCAAGCGCTGAAGATCTACCTGCACCGCGAGCCAATCGACTTCCGGCTGAACATCAATGGCCTGGCACTGCTGGTGGAAAAGGCGCTGGGCCTGGATCCGTTCGCGCCGTGCGCGTACTCGCCCAGTCGCAGCACGCAAGCGGCCAGGACACTGTATGAGGGCATGCAGCCCGCTGGCGTGCTGATGAGCGACGGCTACGAGCCGTACGCGGCGATCGCCGAGCAGCACCGGCTCGTGCACCTGGGGTGCTGGGCGCACTGCAGGAGGTACTTCAACGACGCGCTGCAGGCCTTGCCCAAGGACAAGCGTGGGCCGGAGCAATTGCCGGCTCGCTTCATCGAGCTCATCGGGCAGTTGTACAAGGTCGAGGCCGATGCTCGGCGCCACACGCTGGACCTGCAGGCGCTGCAACGACAGCAACAACTGCACAGCGCGCCGCTGCTCAAGCAGATCGAGGCTCTGGCGCTGCAGCATCTGCACGGCGTGCTGCCGGGCAGTCTGCTGGGCAAGGCATTGCACTACCTCACCGCGCAGTGGCCCAAGCTTGTGCGCTTCGTCGATGACGGCCGCTATCCGATCGACAACAACGCCTGCGAAAACGCGATCCGTCCGTTCGTCGTCGGGCGCCGCAACTGGTTGTTCGCCGACACGGTGGCCGGCGCCAATGCCAGCGCGAACCTGTACTCGCTGCTGCAAACCTGCAAGGCCAACGGCATTGATGGCTACCGGTACCTCACGGCACTGCTCACTGAGTTGCCAAAGGCCAAGACCATCGAGGACTTCGAGAACTTGCTGCCTTGGCGAATCGCCATGGCCGACCGCTGATCAGCAGACGGCGAGGGGCGCAAGGGCGCGGTTCCTTGACCGCTTACAGTACAACCACCACCAAGGAGGCCAAGACCAAGAAGTTGTCCACACCGTAGACCCTCAAAAAAGAAAAACGGGTGGGTCAAGATTCAATGGAAATGCCGGGTCAGGGTTGGGTGGAAATCAACACGCTTTGCTTCTCCTTCTGTGAGAACAGCCGACGGAAGGCATTGCCAACCTTATCCAGGAAGGGCTCAGGCTGAACGTTGCCTTTCGACGGCTCGACAGTCTCGCCTGCCTTACCGAACACGAAAGTCATGGCGCTGGCGCCCATGAGCACGGCCCAGCCGGTGTCGATCCGGGCAACAGACCCGAGCTGGATCAAGTCGCGCCAGACGATGTAGAGGATCAGCAGGTTGAAGAACACCACTTGGACGCGGTGTATTGCGAGTCCGTCCGCGTCGTCCAGAAAGTCCTCCCAGAACCAGGTCTCCGACGGGTTGGTCCGGTTGTTTCTCTGGTTGTTATAGATGTCGATCAGCGCGCTGAATCCAGTGGTTGCTCCGCTGATGGCGAGCATGAACGCGAAGCCGCTTTCGGTAGCGGACGGCATGACGCCAAGCCGTAGCACCATAAGCAAGACCGCAGAAATTGTCGTCAACACCCACAAGCTCAACAGCAAGCGTGACACTGAATAGCTCAGGTGCCCTTTGATCCGATCCGTCAGCAAATTACTCATTGACCAAAGAGCAGTTAGCGCGATCACTGAAGCAACCAATGCCCACCAAGCCCAGGACGGTCCTCCGCTACCAAGGGTCAGATCTAGCTGCTCATCGGCGACAGCGATTTCGGTCCCACCGATGCCCACACCGACAGCCACCTTGTCGCTACCGTCCTTCTTCCAAAGCTTTTCAAGCAACTCGTTCCAACCAGCGCTGCTCGCTGCTGGCCGGTTCATACGGTAGACGAGTGTCACAACACCGCTCACTGAATTACGCTGCCTCTCAACTGGCGTGAGGCCGTTCAATGGGAGATGGTGAAGGAACAGGATCAACTCGCTTTCCAGGCACTTCGCGATGGGCGGCCCGACCGCATCAAACTTCAGCTCTATCCGTGAACCCCACTCTGCCTTGGATCCCTTCGCCAGCCTCGGCTGGGGCAGCTTGAATGCGGCTGACTCCATTGCTGCGGACGCCGCTTTGGCGGCGGCATTTGCTGCCAGCTCGACCAATTCTTGCGTGGGCTTGGGAACGGCCGCAGCCTTGACCGCAGCAATGGCGGCCGCCTGGACAGTGCTCTGAGAGACTTTTTGAGGGTCCGGTGCCAGGACTGTCAGAGCAGCGCATTGCGCTGCGCTGATCGATGGCAGCGTCACCGGCAGGTTCTGAGCCACGACAAAGCCGGGGACGACCAGTACCGCGCATGCCAGCCAACGCCATACCACCCTTCGTTGCCCGTTCATGTCAGCGTCCTGGGTCTAGAGGGATCACACGCCTTGGATCTGATTAACCAAGGCACCAACTTGACCAAGGGCAAGCATGAAGTCTTTGACGGCAGTATCCCTCAGCACCATCGCCGCCACCTGCGTCGTGAGCTGCTTGACCGCCGTCACCTGGGCTGCGGTTGGTGGATCGATTGCCAGCGTGCTGGCTTGGAACGCGATCATCTTTGCGTCTTGCAAGCGCATGCGGGACTCGATGCCCAACGACAGGCTCTGCCAATGCAGAATCAGGGCATGATCTGCGCCGGCAGGATCTGTAGACGCAGCCAAGATCGCAAGATCCGCCTCGGTCTTCTTCTGAACGAGCAGATTGAACTCATCGTTGTAAATCAAGAAGTAGTTCGTCAGCTCGTTCGCCGCGGCAAGCGCGTCGACTGCATCGTCGCCATTCATGCGCTGCTGAAGTTCTGCAAGGGTTTGCATTCGGGTCCTCTTCGGTTGCTACTTCTTGATGGTGGGTGGATCGGCCGCGGCGACCTCTGCCGTCTTCTCCTGCATCAGGCCATCGGCTTTCTGCTTCGACTGGGCGCTGGCCTCCAGGAGTCGCTTCGTCTCGTCGCGTGTCTCCTTGAAAAATGCCACGAGGGACCTGGCTCTCTCGGCATCGGTCTGCTCCTTGGACAGAGACGCGAGCGCTTTCGCAGCGCTGTCCAGCTTTTCGGTCGAGATCTTCAGAGGCGTGTAGGCCGCAGCTATCTCGGCCTTCGCTGCCGCTTCAGCGGCAGAGGCCTGTGATGAAGCCAGCGCCGCCTTGTCACCGTACTCGCAGAGCGCTTCATAAAGCCTGACGATTTGCTCACCATCAGTCTTGCGCAGTACATCTATTTCGCTGGTGCTGACGCGATGCCCAGCAAAGGCGCGGTTGCGGACGGCAAGGATGTGGGTCGCCCGCGTCAGGGCTATCTCGTTGAGACCTTTCTCGAACGCGCTCAGCGTGCTCGATACGTAGGCCATGTTCTTGGCAGCCGTCGCTGCCGACTCCGCCGCTGGATCAGAATCCGCCATGGCGCGCCCGGAGAGCAGCGGAATCAAGACCATGAGAACCTTCGTCTTGGTGTTCATGGTTTCTCCTAGGGAATTCGAACTGCAATGCCAACCGCCGCAAGAGCCTGCACTGCTTGAACGGCGAGCGTCGCGACATCAGAAACCTTGGTGCCGCCCAAGTGGTACTCCTTGAGTTGATTCACGGGTACCGATAGCAATGCGTCCCAACTGGCCAGGGAAGCCTCCGACCTGCTGAGGCCCACTCTGTACTCGGTGTCGATCATCCGAAGCGCCGCCTCCACCTGTCTGTCACGCGCAACGCTGTAGCTCTCGGACACGAGGGCCAGCGCCCGATAGACCCGGCGATTGGCACTCTCACCCCCGCCGCCGGCCTCCTTGGCCAGCTTCTTCTGATCCATTAAATCGCTGACTGACGCGCAGAACACCGTGAGCTTTTCACCGCACTTTGTTTCGGCCGCTGGCGGAGGTTTGAGCGCTGCAATTTCCGCCTTAGCTCTTGCAAGCAGGAGGACTTCAAGTTGCGTGGCCGCCTCATAGTCCTGCGCATACTGGACACGGGACTCCGCGAGTTGAACACCCGCCTGTGCGTAGTTCAGCTGTGCGGTGGTGATACCTTTGTCAATGAGCAGCGGCTCAACCGGCGGCAGCTTCTTGGCCTTCTGGTATCGAGTCAGGACCTGTGCAAACTGCGAGGACGTGCTGATCAACGCAAGCCCAGTCTCAAGTTCCCCCTGATTGCCAGCGCCTGGCTCTCCGCCCAACGCGCCCAGGATGGCGTTGATCTTGGTCAGACGCTCTTCGGTCAAAACCTTGACTCCGAAGTCGTCCAAGCCCCTGAGTTTCGCCAGCAGCTTGCAGAGTTCCTTCTTCTTCCCGACCGCATCCTTGTCGGACACGGTGCCTGCAGCGGCTGGTTC
>JANPNT010000589.1:0-3240 GCA_031427655.1 Burkholderiales bacterium | reverse complement strand
GAGCTTCACTTCTTGCCAGCCCAAGCCTTCGCACTGGCTTCGTTGATCTCTTCAATCGTGGCAATTTTCTTGGTGCGTCCCGCGAGCAAGCCAACAAACCCGCCCATCGTCCCGGCTGGTTTAGCCGCTTTCAGCATGCCTCCACCATCCGGCAATAAATCGAGTTCGATTTTGTCACCGGGCCGGAGGCCGAGGTGCTGCAGCACCTCTTTGCGAAACGTGACTTGGCCGCGAGAGGTGATGGTCAAGGTGCTCATGGTCTGTTCGCTGAAGTTGCGTGTAGCTGATTCACAGTAATGCAAAGTCACCTTGCAAAGCAGGGCCGCTTTAAAACGGTTGAGTTTCGGCTTCGGGCGCGGGTCACGTCGAGGATTTCCACGTTTGGCCCGGGCCTCGACCTACGAATCCTCAAAGTAATCAGAGTCGATTCGCAATGACCGCAACCGCTCAAGGCGATTCGTGCCAATTCACCCACTGCAACCCCGGCACCCGAGAGAACTCGCGCACGTTGCGGGTGACAAGCGTGGCCTGATGGCGCAACGCGGTGGCCGCTATCAACGTGTCGTGCGGGCCGATGGGTGTGCCTGCAGCTTCCAGATCGGCACGGATGCGAGCGGCGATTGCCGCGCATTCGCTGTCGAAGGGCAGTAGGTGCATCGGCCGCATCAGTTGCGTTAGCGCGGTCAAGCGAGGGGCTGCAGCCACTTGCGGCAGGCGCAGCAAGCCATAGCGAAGCTCGTATTCAACGATGGCAGGAACCCCTAAATCGGCAGGGCGCAAGGCTTGCAACCGAGGCGTCACCAGCGGGTCGCCGCGAAAGAAGTAACTGATGGTGTTGCTATCGAGAACCAACATGGCGGGCCGTCAAAAGCCCAAGCGCTGAACGTCGGGCGGCATTGACTCCGAGCTTTGCTCGCGCAGCGGAAAGTCGGGGAAGGCGCCAGCCAACGCCAAGCACTCTTGGGGCCATTCGTGGGCCGCGTATTTGCGGATGATGTCTGCCACCCAACGACTTTTTGACAAGCCGTTGGCCAAGGCGGCCTGCTCGACCAGCGCCTGTGTGGCGTCGTCCAGATACAGCGTGATTTGTGACATGGCATCAACTCCTGAACGTTGGCCCCACTTTACGTATATGTTGAAGTATACCTGACAAGCCGGATCAGGCCAGCCGCTCCAGCCTCTCCCGGTGATCGTCTCCCAGCGCCTGCTTCAAGCTCGCACGACTCAGCGCTTCGCGAGCCTGCGCAGCCCATCCGGTTGAGGATTCAACCCGCTCTTCAGCCAAGGCTGCGCAGCACAGCGCCAAGCCCAAATCAACATCGCGTTGGAGTTCAACGCGCCAGTTCGATGACTTCAGGGTCGTCAACGCCACATCCAGCATCGCATCGGACGCATCGCTTTGATGGGTAGCGCGCAGCGACTTGGCGCACCAAACTTGCAGCGTCGCCAAACGGAGTTGCTGGACTTGTTGACGAAGTTCAGCGTCCGCGCCTGAGGCCGCTGGCGGCCTAGCCAGCGCCTGCAAAGCGATGTCGTAGATGACCGATGCCTCGTCGTGCCGCCCGACTCCAGCCAAGGCTTTCGCGTATTGCGGCGCCAAGTGGGGCTTGAGTTGAGCCCACTTGCTTTGGGGGCCTTCTTCGGTGGCCAGTGTTTCGGCGGTTTGCCAACTGAGCCGTATCGACTCGAGTGCGGCTGCCGCGTCACCGCTGCGCAGCTGCGCCATGGCGAGCACATTGGTGTCGGCGATGAAGCCGTCGCGCCAAGCCAAGTTGCTGGGCTCGCGCTTCAGGTTGTCTTGGCGGGTGGTCAGCGCAGCTTCGGCGACGCGCAGCATTTGCGCCACGTTGTCGAGCTGACCGTGAGCCACCGCCTGGCCGCTCAACACGGCCGCCAGTTGGTGAGTGAAGGCGTCGCGGGCGCAGACGTCGCCCGGGGTGATATTGCCGTCCAACTGTCATTGCCGTCCAACTGTCGCAGCAGCTCGGCGTCGTTGAGCAGCGTTCGGTAGTCGGCTTCGGCCAACAGGTATTGCGCCAAGGCGCGGTCGGGGCGGAACAGGTTGGGCTCGGTGGCGTGGGCATTCATTTGCGCCGAAAAAATATGCACGGCACCACGCTCGGCCACGATATGGGCGCGGCCTTCAGGAGTCAGCTTTTCCAGCAGCGCCTCAGAACATCTCTGCGCGGCGCGCTCCAACGCTGCCAAGCCTTCGGCCGGTTGGCCTTGATGGCGCAGCAATTGCGCCTGGACGGTGAGGGTTCGGATGTGCCAACTGCTGAAACGCCAGTCCCAAAGTCGTTCGCGCCACACGCTGTGGGCCAATGCCAAGGCGCGCTTCACGGTGGCTGCGGCTTCGTCTGCCCGCCGGGCTGAGGCCTGGCGTGCACTGCCTTGCAGTTCCGCGATGCGACCCAGTGCGGATGCCACCAGCGCGATCAAATCGGGGTCTTTCGGTGACGCGCGCAGGGCGGTGTCCAAAGACGCCAAGGTTTGCTGAAGCAGAGCCTCTTGCGCTTTCATGCCGCCGGGCAAGCGCGTCAACGCGTCACCAAAGTTGAAAACAATGTCGGTGGTGATTCGTTTGATTTCCCCCAACTGGCGCGTTGCCTCATCGCGCGACACCGCCGCCTGACGGCCTTGTACCAAGGCCAACCCCAAACCCCCTGTCAGCCCGACCACACCCAACGCTGCAGCAGCCTTGCCTTGGAGCAAGGCCGCGGCCAGGCCGGTGGTCAGGCCCACGCTGCCCAAGCCTGCGGCGAGCACGGCCCAGCGGTTGCGGCTGACAAACTTTTTGAGCACATAGGCCACGCTGGCCGGTCGGGCGTTGACCGGGCGGTGCGCCAAGTAGTTCTGCACGTCGGCGGCCAAGGCGTCGACGCTGGCGTAACGGCGGTCGACTGATTTCTCCAGCGCTTTCAGCAAAATGTTGTCGAGGTCGCCCTGGAGCTGCTTGCGAGTGCTCATCCACTGCGGGTCGGCAACCAAGTCGGCGCTCAGGCTGCTGGGGCGGGTCGGTTGTTCTTCAAGCACGCTGCGCGCGGCTTCCATCGGGCGCATCGACAAGGCTTGGCAACAGCTGTCGAGCTGAAGCCGCGCTGGTTCAATCCGTATTCAGCGCGGCCAGGCCCAGCCGGTGCGCCAGCGTCAAGCGCACCTTGTCACCAAAGACTGCCTGCTGGTGTCCTGTGGTGTCTCGGCTTTCGACGAGGCGAAGAATCCTTGCCCGCACCTTGC
>JANPNT010000588.1:0-4662 GCA_031427655.1 Burkholderiales bacterium | reverse complement strand
CTCGGCCGCGGCATTTGCTGTGTGGGCGCTGTCGCCCCGGTACACCGGACACAAGGAGCCATGAGATGCGCCCGGCGTCCATTACTCCGCTGCGCTGCTCTTGGCCGGGATGCTGTCGGGCCTGATCAACGTGCGCACTCGTGCCCGAGGTTTATGAGGGCTGAATGCAGTGCTGAAAGCAAGCGTCGCCTCCTACATACAACACGCGTCTGAAGGAACAGTCTGGTATGCCAGCGGCGAAAAGCTGCCAAACGCGGAAGTCAAAAAGAGCACGACCGCAGCGTCAATTCGCATTTTTTCTTCCATGAATTGCACGCAACCCAAGGAGCCACACCATGAGCGCCACCTACACCTTTGACATCTTTTCCACGCTTGACGGCTACGGCTCTTACGGCCCAGACGGAAACTGGGGTGGCTACTGGGGCAAGCAAGGCCCCGATCTTCTTGGCAGCCGGCTCGCCTTGTTCGACGCGGACCTGCGGATGGTCTTCGGGGCCACCACCTTCCGAGAATTCGTGGAGATGCTGGCCTCAAGCACCGAAACGTCTGATGTGCGCGATCCGTGGGTCACCCGGATGAGAGACATGCCGGCCACGGTGGTGTCATCCACGCTGAAAGCGCCCCTCAACTGGCCCAACGCGAGCATCGTGAGCGGTGACGCCATCGACATCGTCGCCCGACTCAAGAAGGAGTCCAACGTGCCGTTGTGCTCGCACGGCAGCATCTCCTTGAACCGGACGCTGATGGCCGCTGGCCTCGTTGACTTCGTGCAGGTGACGGTCTTCCCGGTCATCTCCGGCAAAACCGGCACCCACTCAATCTTCAAGGGCGCAGCAGACTTCGACCTGGAAATGGTCGAGAGCCGCACGCTCGACGGCCACACTCAAGCGCTGATTTACCGGCCCACGCTGCATGCATAGGTTTCCTCATTCACTCAAATTTAAAAACGCCGCCATGCCGCCAGCGGAAGAGCAAACAAAGCGCGAGGTAGGGCCAACAAGATTAGTTTTTTCTGACGATGAAGGATCACGATGACGATCAACAACGCCTTGGCCAGTGTGGCCGTGAAAGACATCTCGAACGCCACTAAGTGGTGGAAAAAATTCTTTGATCGGCAAGCCGACTCAAGGCCAAAGCCTGGCCTCGCCGAATGGCACTGCAGTGCGGGCGGGCACCGCTTTCGCAACACTGAAATCCTCACGGTGCGCGGCGCGAAGATCACTGAAGTGCAGGCGTACTTTGGCTGGGACTTGCCGCACAAGGCAGCAGTCGACGGCTTTGTCACCTACACGAATTAACAATTTCGATTCCAACCAACGCAAGGACTCACCATGACCAAAAACACGATCTGCATTTGGTATGACACAGATGCTGAAGCTGCCGCGCACTTTTACGCTAAGACGTTTCCCAACAGCGCAGTTGGGGCGGTCCACCATGCCCCAAGCGACAACCCCGGCGGCAAGAAGGGCGACGTCATGACAGTTGAGTTCACTGTCGCTGGCGTCGCCTGTCTTGGCCTGAATGGCGGTTCGAGCTTCAAGCAAACCGAAGCGTTTTCTTTTCAGATTGCGACGGAAGATCAGGAAGAAACCGACCGCTATTGGAACGCGATCGTCGGGAATGGCGGGCAGGAAAGCGAGTGCGGCTGGTGCAAAGACCGCTGGGGCTTGTCTTGGCAAATCACCCCGCGCGTGTTGACCGAAGCGCTCGCCGCAGGCGGCGAAGAAGCGCGGCGTGCGTTTGACGCGATGATGGGGATGAAGAAGATAGATGTGGCTGCAATTGAGAGCGCAAGGCTTCGTTGACGCTGCATGTTGCACCGTGAACTTACGTTAACCGCGTGATCTGGAAATGGAGCTTCGAACAACCCAATGCCCCGTGCGTGTTGGCGTGTCAGTGTGAACCCGGGCCCGCATTTTTTGCAAACTAAGGAACATGACCATGCTCAAGGTCTACGGTTTTTCGAAAGTGAACTCAGGCGCGCGCGGACACACGCGCGACCTTCGCGTGCTGTGGACGCTGGAAGAGATGCAGCTGCCCTTCGTGGTGGTCGGCATGGACCATCCGGCTCACGACCTGAGCACCGACGCCTATCGCCAGCTCAGCCCGTTCGAGCAGATCCCCGCCATCGACGACGACGGGCTTCTGTTGTCTGAATCGGCCGCCATCCTCGTCTACCTGGCCAAGAAAGCTGGCCGCCTGATCCCGGGCGATGTTGCTGGTGAAGCGCAAGTGGTGCGCTGGTGCTTTGCTGCCATGAACTCGGTCGAGCCGCCGCTGCTCGCCCTGATGGTTTTGGACTGGACGGCAGATGGCAGTTGCAGCAAACACCGTGAGTTCCTGGTCGGCTGGGTGCATCGGGTGCTGGCGAACCTGGAGCGCTGGTTGTCAGCCCGCGCTTTCATTGCGACAAGCGAATTCAGCGTCGCTGACGTGCTGATGGCGCACGTGCTTTACTCAGGCATCAAAGACAAACGATTGATCGCGCCGTATCCAGCGCTGGCGTCTTATCGGGATCGTTGCCTGGATCGACCCGCGTGGCAGCGAACCCTCAAGAATTACCTCGCGCGGGTTGAGGCTGGTGCGGGTTGAAGGTGGCGCGGCCATCGTTGGACAAGCAGCGTTTGAAAGCTCACCACAGACATGACTTTGCCAACAAGCTCTGACCCAGGACCCAGCATGACCACCCAAAAATCCGTCAGCTTGCACCGCGTGTTAACCGCCCAACCCGAAAAAATTTACCGTGCCTTCACCGAGCCCGATGCCACGGCGCGGTGGCTGCCGCCGAATGGCTTCACGGGCAAGGTGCATCACATGGACCCGAAGGTGGGCGGCACTTTCAAAATGTCATTCACCAACTTCACCACGGGCGCTCGCATTGGCTTTGGCGGTGAGTTTCTGGAGCTGGTGCCTGGCGAGCGGCTGCGCTACACCGATGTGTTCGACGACCCGAATTTGCCGGGTGCGATGACGGTGACGGTGACGCTGAAAAAGGTGTCGGTCGGCACTGAAATCACGGCGCTGCAAGAAGGCATTCCAGACGTCATCCCGCTGGAGGCGTGCTACCTCGGTTGGCAAGAATCGCTGTTGAACTTCGCGCGGCTGCCCGAGATTCCCGGCTGAGCCGGTCCGCCTCTCATCCATTCAACCCAGCATGCCACTTGAATTTGCTCGCCGCTTGACTGGTCGCCAACGCAGCGCGCAGGCCGATCGCCAGCTCGGGTTTGGCCTCGCATTTGTGGCCGGTGCGGTGAACGCGGGTGGCTTTTTGGCGGTTCAGCAGTACACCTCCCACATGACAGGCATCGTCTCTGCCATGGCCGACAACCTGGCGCTGGGCGCGTTTGATCTGGTGTTGGTGGGGCTGGGGGCCTTGCTCAGTTTTTTGGCCGGTGCGGTGTGCTCCACCGTGATGGTGGACTTGGCGCGACAACAAAAATTGAACAGCGAATTTGCGCTGCCTTTGTTGCTGGAAGCGTTGCTGTTGTTGGGCTTTGGTGTGTTGGGGGCGGCGCTTTCTCAGGTGCGCGGCCTGTTTGTGCCGGTCACGGTGATGTGGCTGTGTTTCATCATGGGCCTGCAAAACGCGGTGATCACCAAGCTGTCGGGTTCGGTGATACGCACCACCCACATCACGGGAGTGGTCACCGACATTGGCATTGAGTTGGGCAAGCTGCTGGTGCACCGTGGACGCTTCAACGCCCAACACTTGAACACGCTCGGCCGACTGGCGCTTTGCTTCTTCGTGGGTGGTGTGGTGGGTGCGCTGGGCTTCAAGCAAATGGGTTACGTGTCCACCATTCCCCTGGCGCTGGTGCTGGTGAGCTTGGCGGGGGTGCCGGCCATGGACGACCTGCGCACCCTTCTGCGCGCTTGGCGCGACAAGCGCAGGCTGCCGAGTCAACGCGAGTAGGGCGAAGGTGTGCATGCGGCCGTGCCTTCAACAGTTTCAATCCTTGCGTGCGCTGCCCCACAGACCCGCGCTGCGTACCGCCACACACTGTTCGCTTGCACCCGCTGCTTTCCCAGGAGGCTCCATGACAAAGCGCCCAGACACTGACTCACCGTCCGTTGATAACACCATGCTCGCCTTGACCGGCCAAGACCACAGCCAAGGCAATGCAGAGGCCTTGCTGACCTTGGTGGAGTACGGTGACTACGAATGCCCGGCCTGCATGCAGGCCGAGCCGCTGACCGCGCATATGGTTGAGGCTTTCGGCGAGCACATGCGCTTTATTTTTCGCCACCACCCGCTGGTGGAAGTGCATCCGGATGCCGAACTGGCGGCCGAAGCGGCTGAAGCGGCTGCGGCGCAAGGACAGTTCTGGGCTATGCACCGTTTGCTGTTTTCACAGCCGCAGCATTTGAAACCGGCGGCGCTCGCTGGCTACGCGCAGACCATCGGTCTGGACATGCACCGCTTCAAAGGCGAGATGGCCGACCGCATCTACACGCAGCGCGTGCAAGAGCATCGCCGCGCCGCCGAACACACCGGCATCCGCACCACACCGGCCTTCTTCCTCAACGGTGAGGTTGTGGATGTGTCATTTGGTTTGGAGAACCTGGAGACGACGGTGCAGGCGGCGCTGGAGAAGCAGCAGTCACGGGCGGTGCGTCGCTTGTGAGCCCCGCATCGGCGGCGTCGAAATCAACACGGGCATC
>JANPNT010000587.1:0-12510 GCA_031427655.1 Burkholderiales bacterium | reverse complement strand
CGTTGTGCACGGGGTCGAAGCTGCCGCCGAACAGGCCGATCCGTTGTGCAGACAGCGCGGCTTTTTCCAAACTCAATCTGGCTTCCAGTCGGCCCAGTCACGCGGCTTCAAGAAGTCGGTGTACAGCCGCGCCTCGGGCGTGCCCGCGTCGGGGCTCCAGTTGTAGCGCCACTTCACGATGGGCGGCATCGACATCAAGATGCTCTCGGTGCGCCCGCCCGACTGCAAGCCAAACAAAGTACCGCGGTCGAACACCAAATTGAATTCCACGTAGCGCCCGCGTCGATAGGCTTGGAAGTCACGCTCGCGATCACCGTAAGGCATGTTTTTTCGGCGCTGCACGATGGGCACGTAAGCAGCCACCATGGCGTCTCCAACGCTGCGCATCATGGCAAAGCTGTCTTCGAAACCCAGCTCGGAAAAATCGTCAAAAAACACACCGCCCACGCCGCGAGGTTCGTTGCGATGTTTCAGAAAAAAGTACTCATCGCACCATTTTTTGAAGCGCGGAAATTTGTCGTCGCCGTAGGGTGCCAAGGCGTCTTGGTTGACGCGGTGAAAGTGCTGAGCGTCTTCTTCAAAGCCGTAGTAGGGCGTCAAGTCCATGCCGCCGCCAAACCACACCACCGGCTCACGCCCCCCGGGCAGGGCCGCGAACATGCGCACGTTCATGTGCACCGTGGGCACGTACGGATTGCGTGGGTGCATGACCAGCGACACGCCCATGGCCTCAAACGGCGCGCCTGCCAATTCGGGCCGATGTTGCGTGGCCGACGGCGGCAACACCTTGCCCTTGACATGCGAAAAATTGCATCCACCGCGCTCCAGCAAAGCGCCGTCTTCAATCAAGCGCGAGCAGCCGTCGCCTTCCAAGCGGCCACCCGGTTCGCGCGTCCAGGCGTCGCTGGCAAAGGCCTCACCGCTCTCCACCTCCATCGCGGAAATAATGCGGTCTTGCAGGCCCAACAAATATTCGCGGACGTCTTGGGTGTTCACTTGCGAGCTTTCCAGAATTTGAAACCCACAACAGCTCCCGTTCGCATTGAGCTTGTCGAAATGCCATCACCGCACTGGGCAACACAAGGCTTCGACAAGCTCAGCCCGAACCGGGCGCGGAGTGTCGCGATACTGAAGCAGATCGGTGCGGCACTCATCGTTTGATCGCCTTGAAACCAATGTCGCGCCTGAACTGCATGCCGCTGTATTGAATGGGTTGCAGCACGTCATAAGCGCGTTGCTGCGCCAACTTCACAGAGTCGGCCAGCACGGTGACACACAGCACGCGACCACCCGATGTGACGGCCTGCCCGTCTTTGAGGGCAGTGCCTGCATGGAACACCACCGCGTCGGCAACCTCTGCGGGCAAGCCGCTGATCGCGTCGCCCTTGCGCGGGTCGTGCGGATAGCCGTGTGCCGCCATCACCACGCCCAGCGCCACGCGGCGGTCCCACTTCAACTCGACCTTGTTCAAGCTGGCGTCGGTGGCATGCATCAGCACGTCAAAAAAATCGCTTTTCATGCGCATCAAGATGGGCTGGGTCTCAGGGTCGCCCATGCGGCAATTGAACTCCACGGTGCGCGGCTGGCCTTGTGCGTCGATCATCAAACCGGCGTACAAAAACCCGGTGAACACGATGCCCTCCAGCGCCATGCCCGCGATGGTCGGGTGAATGATTTCCTTCATCACCTTGGCATGCACATTGGGTGTGACGATGGCGACGGGTGAATAGGCACCCATGCCACCGGTGTTGGGGCCTGCGTCGGCGTCGAGCAAGCGTTTGTGGTCTTGGCTGGTGGCCAGCGACACCACGTTTTTTCCGTCGCACATGACGATGAAGCTGGCTTCCTCGCCGTCTAGAAATTCCTCGATCACCACGCGCGCGCCACCGGCGTTGTGCTGCACGCCCAAGCGGTTGTCGGCGGCGTTGTCGTTCAGCATCCAATCGATGGCTTGATGCGCTTCGTCCAAGGTGGCAGCCACCACCACGCCTTTGCCTGCGGCCAAGCCGTCGGCTTTGATGACCAATGGTGCGCTCCGCGCGCCATTCAGGCCATGCGCACCCTGTGCCGTGACGTAGGCGTGCGCTGCGGCGGCGTCGCTGAACACTTCATATGCGGCAGTGGGGATACCGTGGCGCTTCATGAAGGCTTTGGCGAAGGCCTTGCTGCTTTCCAACTGTGCCGCCGCTTGGGTGGGCCCGAAAATGCGCAGCCCGCGTTCGCGGAACAAGTCGACCACGCCGCCCGCCAATGGCACTTCAGGGCCGACCACGGTGAGCGTGATCCGCTCGGCCTGCACAAAATCGGCCAAGGCCGTGTGGTCGGTGATGGCCACGTTGTGCAGGCGTTTGTCGGCTGCGGTGCCGCCATTGCCCGGCGCCACAAACACGGTTTGCACCTTGGGCGACTGCAACAGCTTCCAAGCCATCGCGTGCTCACGACCGCCGCTTCCAATCACCAAAACCTTCATGCCACTGCTTTCATTCTGTTTTCTTCAGTCGCTAATTTCAGCGTTGTGAAACACGTCTTGCACGTCGTCCAAATCTTCCATCGCGTCCAGCAACTTTTGCATGCGCGCGCCTTCGTCACCGCTGACCTCGGCCATGTTCTCGGCGCGCATGGTCACTTCAGCCGCGTCAGGCTTCAAACCGGCTTGCTCCAGCGCCAGCTTCACAGCTTCAAACAGCAAAGGCGCGCACAGCACTTCTATTGCGCCGTCAGCGTCGGTGACCACATCGTCGGCACCGGCCTCCAACGCCACTTCCATGACTTTGTCTTCGTCGGTACCGGGGGCAAATATGAACTGGCCACAGTGCTTGAACTGAAAAGACACCGAACCCTCGGTGCCCAAGTTGCCGCCGTATTTGCTGAAGATGTGGCGCACCTCGGCCACGGTGCGCACGCGGTTGTCGGTCATGGTGTCGACGATCACCGCCGCGCCGCCAATGCCGTAGCCTTCGTAGCGAATTTCCTCGTAGCTCACGCCTTCCAAATTGCCGGTGGCTTTGTCGATGTTTTTCTTCACCGTGTCGGCGGGCAAATTGGCGGCCTTGGCCTTTTCAACTGCCAAGCGCAGCCGTGGGTTCATGGCCAAATCGGCACCGCCCAGGCGCGCCGCCACCGTGATTTCACGAATCACGCGAGTCCACACCTTGCCGCGCTTTTCGTCTTGGCGGCCTTTGCGGTGTTGGATATTGGCCCACTTGGAATGACCAGCCATAGGGCACTTTTCTTTCTACTTGTTCGCTAGACTCGAATTTTACTTGCCGACACAGGACTGTCCATGACCGAGCCCCTCTTGATTGCGCAGCACCACGCTCTTGCAAAGGAATCGGGGCAAGCCGTCACCGAATGCCACCTGCTCGCGGCGATGGCCAACCGCCACGGCCTCATCACCGGCGCCACGGGCACGGGCAAAACCATCACGCTGCAAACCATGGCCGAAAAACTCAGCCAACTCGGAGTGCCCGTGTTCATGGCGGACGTGAAAGGCGACCTCACCGGCATGTCGCAAGCCGGACGCATCAGCGACAAATTGGCGGCGGTGCTGAAAGAACGCGACTTGGCCGCGCCTGAATCGGCCGCCTGCCCCGTCACGCTGTGGGAAATGTTTGGCAAGCAAGGCCACCCGGTTCGCGCCACCGTCAGCGACATGGGCCCGCTGCTTTTGGCGCGCATGTTGGCGTTGAACGAAACCCAGCAAGGCGTGCTGGCCATGGTGTTCAAAATTGCCGACGACGCAGGCTTGCTCTTGCTGGACCTGAAAGACCTGCGCGCCATGCTGCAGCACGTAGGCGACAACGCCAGCACCTACACCACCGAATACGGCAACGTCAGCGCCGCCAGCGTGGGCGCGATACAGCGCGGCTTGCTGCAAATCGACGAACAGGGCGGCGATGAATTTTTTGGCGAGCCGATGTTGAACATCGCCGACTTCATGCAAACCGGCGTGGGTGATCAAAGCGGCAAAGGCGTCATCAATATCCTGGCGGCCGACCAGTTGATGAACAGCCCGCGCCTGTATGCCACCTTTTTGTTGTGGATGCTCAGCGAGCTGTTTGAACAGCTGCCCGAAGTCGGCGACCTTGAACAGCCCAAGCTGGTGTTTTTCTTCGACGAAGCGCACTTGCTGTTCAAAGACGCGCCCAGCGCTTTGATAGAGCGCATCGAGCTGGTGGTGCGCCTGGTGCGCAGCAAGGGCGTGGGCGTGTACTTCGTGACGCAGAACCCGCTGGACATTCCCGACAGCGTATTGGCGCAACTTGGCAACCGCGTTCAGCATGCCCTGCGCGCTTTCACACCGCGCGATCAAAAAGCCGTGAAAGCCGCAGCCAGCACCATGCGCGCCAATCCGAAGTTGGACGTGGAAACCGCCATCACCGAGCTGGCCGTGGGCGAGGCGCTGGTGAGCTTCCTGGACGCCAAAGGCCGACCCAGCATCACCGAGCGCGTGTTCGTGATTCCGCCAGGCAGCCAGATTGGGCCGATCACGGCGGAGCAGCGCAAAGTACTGATCGCCGGGTCACTGGTGGCGGGCGTTTACGAAAAAAATGTCGACCGCGAGTCGGCTTACGAGAAGCTCAAAGGCCGGGTGGCTGCGAGCGCCGACGCTGCGCAAAGCGCGCCCAATCAAGCACCCACCACGACAGCATCGAGCCCCTCCGCGCCCGCATCTGCTGCCACACAAGCAGGCGGCGGCCTGCTCGGCAGCCTCAGCGGCGTGCTGTTCGGCACGACGGGCCCGCGAGGTGGTCAGCACGACGGCCTGGCGCAGTCCATGGCCCGCTCGGCCGTGCGCACCATGGGCAGCAGCGTCGGCCGCGAAATCATTCGTGGTGTGTTGGGCGGGCTGTTTGGGGGCGGGCGGCGCTGAGGAGTTTGACTATTGCGCATGCGCAAAACCCGTTCAACCTGAGCCTGTCGAAGGACGCACTCAAGGCGATCGCAGCAATGGCACTTCTTTCGACAGGCTCAAGCCAGTCGGGAATGCAAGCTCAGTGCGGACGGGTGGAGGGTGGAGGGTGGTTGGGGGAAGCTGAGAAAAGCAGAATGCTTGCAAATCCGTCAAGGCAACGCCGCCGCCTTCATATCAGGCCGCGTCAGCACCCGCGCCTGCGCCGTCACGCTGCTCACGATGCCGTGAGTGAGGTAGCTGTTTTGCGTGTCAGGTTCCATCGCGGCGATGACCAAGTTGGCCAGCGCTTGGTCCAGCGGCACGTAGTAGCTGCCGGACGGTGCCTCGATGAAGGCAGTGACCAATTCAACCTGCACCTTGGCCACGCTGCCGCCATCGGCAATGCTGCCGCGAACGTCTTGGCGAGTGCCCAATTCGCGCGCGATTTCGCGGTAGTTTTCGCCTTGCATGACCACCCGGTTGCCGAGTTGCACCACGCGCACGCCCAGGCCGCGCAGGCGCATGACGGCATCGGTTTGATCAGCCGCCAGCCAGTAGCCGCAAGGGCGCGCGCGGCTCTTCAAGGTGCGCAGCACCAAGGCTGATGCCCACTCCACGCTCACGATTTTGTCGGCACCGTTGACAGGGTCCAGCATGGTCAGCGCGTATTCGCTGATGGTGGGTTCCACGTCGATCACCATGTCGCCTTGACAGGCTTGAGCGGCCACCTCGCGCTCCACATAACCGCGCACCTTCAGCAAATCGACAGCGCGTTCGGCGGTGCTTTGCAACACGCTGGTCATGGCTGTGACGTGCGTGTGAACACGTCGCGCCAAGTGCAATTTGCCGATGCCCACGCCGCGCGTTTCTATCAAGATGCTGACGGCGTTTTTCAGGCCGTTCACATTGCGCCCGGTGTCCGGCTGAATGCCGCCCATCGAGACTTTTTTGTCGGCCACGTCAAGGCTGGTGGTGTAGTACCACTCTGAGGTCAGACCTTGTTCGGACAGGCTGGCAATCAAGGGGCGGCGAAACCATTCCTCTGCGGCTTTGGTGATGAAGGGCTGCACGTTAGCGGCCATGGCGTATTGCACCAAGGCGTCAAAGCGCTGCACCGTGCCAAACTTTTCCAGGTAGCGGCCCACCACCGTGTACTCGTGGGCATCGACCACCACGGCGGGCCGGTAGTCACGCATGAGCTGGGCTTGCGCTTGCGCCTCGGGTGTTTTCAGCAGCAAGTGGTCGCGGTTGGCGTCAATGCCGCTGGCGGTGACGCGTTGGCGCACCGCCGCACCATCGGGGTTGGCGCGCGGCAAGATGATGACGTTGATGCGCTCGGTCAGGCTTTGCAAGCGGCCCAGCGCCAGTTCTTGCGCCAGCACGATCAGGGCTTCGCTGCCAGCCGGTTCATCGCCGTGTTGCTGCGCCACCAACAGCACGGTGGGCCGGCTGGATGCAGCGATCGCTGCGGGCTTCAGGTCGAACTCGCGCGTGAAGAGCAAGGCTTGCAAGGGTGTGCCTTTTTGCGAAGTGCCCAAAGCCAACATGCTCACCCGGGGCTGGCCGGTGGCAGGCACAGCTTCTTGCACCAAAGCCATCATCAAAGCTTGCAATTCAGCGTTGCTGGTGAAGCCATTGTGGTTGGGCGCAAACGCCGGTGTTCGATAGCTGACTTTGGGTTCGCTGAAGCGGGCGGCCACGGCGGCGTTGTACGCAGCGGTGGCGGGGTCGGCTGAAGCGGCACCGCCTGCTGTTTGGACTGGTGTGCTGGCGGATGGTGCGGGGACTGTGGCAGTTGCGCCGCTGGCGGATGGTGCGGGGGCCGTGGCAGTTGCGCCGCTGGCGGGTGGGTTCGCAAGCCCGCGACCATGCATGTCAAACACCAACCCCGGCGTGCTGCAAGCGGACAGCGTCAACACCGCCACCAGCCACGCGCTGACAAGCAAAGGTGCAGGCGAAAGCCTCAAAACAGCAGCGTGCGCGCTCATTTCAATCTCCAAAGTTCAGCCGGTCAATATAGCCCCGCGCACTGACGCCGGCATGAACATCGCAGGGCAAAATGAAGCGCTTTAACGAAACTGAAGGCACCTCATGTTCATCCTCAAATGGCTGTTAATCGCCGTGGTGCTGTTGGTGATTGCCGCGATCTTGGCGGGGCAGTTCGGCTTGCTCAAAGGCAAGCCGCCCACCGATTTGGGTCTGCGCAGCGGTCAATTCAAGGCACCCTCCAACACCAACAACAGCGTGACCAGCCAAGCCGCACTGCACCCCAACCACCCGCTGCGCGCCAAGGCCGAGATTGCCGCGCTGCCAATGACAGGTGACGCCGCCGCGACCATGGCGCGCTTGCAAACGGTGGTGGCCGCCATGCCCGGCGCGCAAATCATCAAAGCCGAGCCGACCTACCTGTACGCCCAATTCACCACCCGTCTGATGAAGTATGTGGACGACGTGGAGTTCGCCATCGACGAACCCGCAAAGCTGGTGCAAGTGCGTTCCGCTTCGCGCTTGGGCAAAGAAGACTTGAACGCCAACCGCAACCGCATAGAGGCCATACGCGCCAAGTTGGCCAGCGCGCCCTGACGCTACGGCAGCCGCACTTCGCGCCGCAAGCCAGCGTTTCGTCGCATGCCGCTGGTCGGCCCACACGAGCATGGGCAAAGTCAGGCCATCGCAACTCGCCGCATGGCAGCGAAGGAGCCCCTGATGTTCATCATGATCATTTCTAAAACGCCCGTGTGGGTATGGGGGCTGCTCGCCGCACTGGTGACTTTGGGTCTGACGCAAACCCGCACGCGGCAAATAACAGTCGTGCGCGCCACCGTGCTGCCCTTGGTGATGATGGGCTTGTCGTTGTTTGGCGTGCTGTCCACCTTCGGTGCGAAGCCATTACCGTTGTGCGCGTGGCTCGTCGCTTTGATGGCCACGGCCCTTGCCGCCAAAGCCTTTGGGGCATGGCGCGGCGCCACGTGGTCGGCCGCCACATCGCGCTTTCAAGTGCCAGGAAGTTGGCTGCCGATGGCCCTTATTTTGAGCATCTTCGGGGTGAAGTTCTACGTCGGTGTCAGCATGGCCATGCAGCCTGAGCTCAGGGCCGACGCGCAGTTTTCGCTGATCGCGTGCTTGATCTACGGCGTCTTGAGCGGCTTGTTTTTGGCGCGTGGCTTGAACTTTTGGACGTTATTGAATGGCGCACCTACGATGACGCTGGCCACAAGATGAGTTCTATCGCCTCAGACGCCGCCATGCCCGCGATCAGCGCTTGGGCGGGCTTTCGGCGCAGCGCCATTTACATGGCCGCGCTGTGCATTGCCATCGCCATCATGCTCACGGTGATGGACCGCGGCGGCTTCAAAGGCAAGCTCATCTATTCGTTTTCCATCGGTATTTTTTGCTGGCGCATCATCGACGGTGGTCGCCACGCGGTGGCCGCGCTGCTGAGACGCCTGCAAATTGCCCGAGGAGAAACCGCTTACCAGCGCGCCGGTTTTCCGGGCTGGGGCTGGTTGATCGGCTTGGTGATTTTGGGCATGGTGCTGGGGCCGATTCTGGGCACCAGCTTGGCCGACTTCATCACCGGCAACGGCCGCTTTGACATCACCACCTGGGGCTCGCGCGGCGGCCAGGTCACCATGATCGTCACGATCTTGGCTTCGCTGGCATCGCTCATCATCTTGTCGTCTTTGGAGCGTTTGTCGAGCGCGCGCGCTCAAGCCGAAGCAGCGCAGCGCGCTGCCGCTGAGACCCAACTCAAGCTGTTGGAGTCGCAGTTGGAGCCGCACATGCTGTTCAACACGCTGGCGAATTTGCGCGTGTTGATTGCGCTGGACCCGCCCAAAGCGCAGCTCATGTTGGACCAGCTCATTGGTTTTTTACGCGGCACTTTGGGCGCTTCACGCGTGGCGGAACACGCGCTGAGTGTGGAATTTGCGCGGTTGGGTGACTACCTGGCTTTGCTCAAAGTGCGCATGGGCGAGCGCTTGCAGGTCAGCTTTGATTTGCCGGCCGTTTTGAGTGACGTGGCCATTGCACCTTTGCTGCTTCAGCCCCTTGTTGAAAACAGCATCAAGCACGGCTTGGAGCCGAACATCCACGGTGGCCACATTCGAGTCACAGCGAGAAGAGACGCCAACACCCTGGTGCTGACCGTGCGCGACACCGGCGGTGGTTTGTCCGACACCCCCACCGATGTTGCAAACGAAGGCACGCGCTTTGGATTGCAGCAAGTGCGCGACCGCTTGAACGCGCTCTACAACGGCGCGGCCAGCTTCGTGCTCGAGAACTCCACCGACGCGGATGGCGGCACTGTCGCCACCATCCGCATGCCAATGAAAACATCATGAGTTCCGCCATGAAACCAACCACCGCCCTGATCGCCGAAGACGAGCCCCTGCTGGCCGCCAACCTGCAAGCCGAGTTGGCGCGGCTGTGGCCCGAGCTGAGCATCGTGGCCAGTGTGGGCCACGGCGAAGCGGCGTTGCAACAAGGCTTGAAGTTGCAGCCCGACGTGATGTTTCTAGACATCCGCATGCCCGGCATGACCGGCCTGGAAGCCGCGCAGGCACTGGCCGAAGACTGGCCCGATGAGGCTGAGGGCAGCGCGCCCTTCCCGCTGATCGTGTTCGTCACGGCCTACGACCAATATGCCCTGCAAGCCTTCGAGCGCGCCGCGTTCGACTATGTTCTGAAGCCGGTGCAAACCGAACGTTTGGCGCAGACCTGCGGGCGTTTGCAAGCGGCTTTGAAAGCGCGCTCACAAAGTGAACCGCAATCATCGCGCGCGCCGGAGCTGGGTGCCGCCATCGACCAACTGCGCAGCTTGCTTGCGGGTTCGGGTGGCATGACGCCGCAATCCAAAACACCGCCGTTGCGCGTCATTCAAGCCAGCGTCGGTGCGGCCATTCACATGGTGCCGGTCGACGAAGTTTTGTACTTTGAGGCTGCCGACAAGTACGTGCGCGTGATCACCACCGAGCGTGAACACTTGATACGCCTCTCGCTGCGCGAGCTGTTGCCACAACTTGACACCCATCGCTTCTGGCAAATCCACCGAGGCACGGTGGTGCGCTCAGACGCCGTGGCCAGCGCGCTGCGCGACGAGGCCGGCAAAGTCACGTTGACACTGCGCGGTCACAAAGACAATTTAGCGGTGAGCCGCTTGTATGCGCATTTGTTCAAGGCGCTGTAAGACGCTGGAAGGCGCTGAATCAGTCGGCAACAAAGCTGTAAGGCCCACCACGCTCCAGCGCTTTTTTATAGGCCGGGCGCGCGTGGATTTTCTTTAAGAATTCCATCAACTTGGGGCGGCTGGCGTTGAGCCCGGCGCGTTGTTGGGCAGCCTCAAGCGGAAAGCTCATTTGGATGTCCGCACCGCTGAATTCGCTGCCCGCAAACCACTCGCTCTTGCCCAATTCGGCTTCCATGAAATCAAGCTGCCGACTCAGGTTGGGGTCGACAAAACTGGACAACACATTGTCGGCAATCGCCTTGGCAATGGGCTTGGCGAAAAACGGCATCTTGGTGCTTTTGATGCGGTCGAAAATCAGCTTCATCAGCAGCGGCGGCATGGCCGTGCCCTCGGCGTAATGGAGCCAATAGGTGTACTGCCTGCGCTGCGGCGTTCCCGCCGCTGGAATGAATTTGCCGTGGCCGTAAGCCTCGACCAAGTACTCGACGATGGCACCTGATTCGGCCACGGTGATATTGCCCGCTTGGTTGTTGTCTGTGATCACTGGCGACTTGCCCAGCGGGTGAACGCGCATCAGTTCTGGCGGCGCGAGCATGGTGATGGCGTCGCGTTGGTACTTCTTGATTTCGTAGTCCACGCCCAGTTCTTCAAGCAACCACAGCACGCGTTGTGAACGGGAATTGTTAAGGTGGTGAACGGTGATCATGGGCGTTGCGTCGGAAGCTGGAACACTCCGATTGTGTCCTTGCCAAATGGACATCAGCGCCCTGACCCCATCGGCCTTCATGTCCGCGCCGCGCCCGCGCTTGATGATCTCGCCGCGCTTCATCACGGCGTACTGGGGGCGAACTCCTAGACCTGTTCTGTCAGCACATCATGGCGATGGTTCGGCTGTTCACGCCGTTGCCTGCATCAGGCAGTGGTGGGGAGGCAATCCCTCGGCTCATCTGTGAATGTGAATTCATGAACCGAGTTGGTGCAAGCGGCGAAGTCAGAACCCGCTATTTCGTGCTCTAGCATTCGGCACGCCTCCTGCTTTTGAAAACCCCATGGAACTGACACCGCGCGAAAAAGACAAACTTTTGATCTTCACTGCCGCCTTGCTGGCCGAGCGCCGCAAAGCGCGGGGCTTGAAGCTGAATTACCCCGAGGCCGTGGCGCTCATCAGCGCCGCCATCATGGAAGGCGCCCGCGACGGCAAAACCGTGGCCGCACTCATGAGCGAAGGCAAAACCGTGCTCACCCGCGCCGACGTGATGATTGGGGTGGCCGAGATGATTCCCGACATTCAAATGGAAGCCACCTTCCCCGACGGCACCAAGTTGGTGACGGTGCACCAACCCATTGTTTGAGACCACTTTGAAGGAAGCCAACATGAACGCTGTCACGAAACTTCTCATCGTCGGCCCGGCCGGTGTGCCCGCCTTGGCCACGGCTCACGATGGCCACGGCATGCCCAGCGTCATGCACTTCCACGCTTCAGACGCGTGGGGCTTTGCAATGCTGACAGCGGTGGCAGTGGCCGTTTTCCTGTTGTCCAGGAAGAAGTGAGATGACCCCAGGCGAACTTCTGATTGACGGCCCCGACCACGTCCTCAACCCGGGCCGTCGCACCCTCACGGGTGTTGTCGTGGAAAACAGCGGCGATCGGCCCATCCAAGTCGGCTCGCACTATCACTTTGCCGAGACCAACCCCGCCTTGGTGTTTGACCGCGCTGCCGCGCGCGGCATGCGCTTGAACATTGCCTCTGGCACCGCCGTTCGCTTTGAACCCGGCCCAACAGCGCACCGTGGAATTGGTCGACTACGCAGGCGACCGGAAGGTGTTTGGGTTCCGCGGCGCGGTTCAGGGCGCGCTGTAAAACGCGTTGTAAAAACAAACTCAAAACAAACTGACCATGGCCACCATCCCCCGCCGCGCCTACGCCGAAATGTTCGGCCCCACCACCGGCGACCGAGTGCGCTTGGCTGACACCTGCCTCATCGTCGAGGTTGAAAGTGACTTCACTTTGCTGGCGGGTGGCTACGGCGAAGAAGTGAAATTTGGCGGCGGCAAAACCATCCGCGACGGCATGGGCCAAAGCCAACGCTTGGCCGCCGAGGTGGCTGACACCGTCATCACCAACGCGCTCATCATTGACCACTGGGGCATCGTCAAAGCCGACATCGGTTTGAAGAACGGCTTGATTGCGGGCATCGGCAAAGCGGGCAACCCCGACGTGCAGTCGGGCGTGGACATCGTCATTGGCCCGGGCACCGAAATCATTGCCGGCGAAGGCTGCATCGTCACTGCAGGTGGCATAGACAGCCACATCCACTTCATTTGCCCGCAGCAAATTGAAGAGGCGCTGATGAGCGGCGTGTGGGGAAGGCCTGTCATACTCATGACAGATGCCAAGTCAATCAGGTGGATGCTGACACAGACCAG
>JANPNT010000586.1:0-5051 GCA_031427655.1 Burkholderiales bacterium | reverse complement strand
CGGCGAACGGGCATGCGGGCGAGGGGGCGAGCGAATTCACTTTGGGTACCAAGCCGCTCAGCGCCGAAGCAAACCGCCTGCCGCTTCACCTGCTGGTTGCAACGGGCCCAACGGGTTGACCTGGCGTTCGGTTCTGTCGTTTCTAGGCTCGCCGCCGTGACTGCGAAACAGCACCATGCCTTGGCGCACGGCGACCATGCCTTCAAAGCGCCATCCCACCACACGCACGGTGCGTTTGAAGTTCAAGAAATCGAGCAAGAACGTGCCCTCGCGCCGCTTGGTTTCGTGCGCCAGATGAAACTCAAAGACTTGGCAAGCGTGCCGCGCCAAGATGCAATCGCGAATGCCTGGGTCCAACGCATCAAACGCCACGCTGGGGTCGGGTGACAAGCGCCGGGTCAACTGCGGATACGGAATCAAGGTGATGTTTGACGACGCTTGCAAATCGAAGCCCAAGGCCTTCATTTCGTCCACGGTGGTCCGGTAGCTGACGATCTGGTCAAAGGCGCTGGACGCAGCTTCAAAGCTGTTGAATGCCGAGGGCTGTTGGGTGTCGGCACGCGGCAGCCAAGTTGCACAACCTGCAAGCACCAGGGAAGTCAAAAAAATGAGGTATCGCTTTGAGTTCACGCAAACAACTCTAAGGGCGCGCTGGGCTTGCGGGTTGACCTGCATCAAGCGCCACCGCGCCGCCGCGAGATCAGAGGCTGAGAGTTTTTTGAGCGTGCCCGAGCAGCGCGCCGAAACCCGACCGATCTAGGCGCAAAGCGCCGCCACAGTTGGGCTAAGGCGAGACTTTGAAACAACGAGCGGGCGTGGTTTGGCGTGATGAGCGGGCATGATCAAAAGACTCTCAGCCTCTCAAGCCAAAAAGCGTGCAAGCCGCTCGTCGTCAGCCTCGTTCTAAGTTTGCCGCGCCAAGGTGCCGAGTGTGTCCATCGCAGCTTCTGTGGCAACGTCAATGCCCAAACCACCTTGCGCTGGCCATTCAGCGTCCAGCCGCAAGTAGCGCTCGCCCAGGCGGGCTTCGAGCATGGCTTGAACGTGTTGTTGTTGCACCGACAGCAGGGTCAGCACCAAGCGTCCGTCCGACAACCAACCCACCGCGCCAGCATCGTCGCGCACACCTTCGGCGGGCCGGTAGTGGGCGGTGGCAGTGCCGACAGACAGCATGGACACCCGCGTCGAGTCGACGCGCAGGAAGTGCTCAAGTTCGTGCAGTGCCACTTGGTCGGGGGCCACCGCAAACAAGCCGCCATCGGCGAACAGACGCTGCCCAATGCGTACGGCAGGGAAGTAGGCAGGTGCCGCGCAGGCGGCCATGGCCACGTCAACCACACGCAGGTCGCCGTCTGCGAAGGAGGGCGGTGCATGTGGCGTTCGGTCTGGCTCGCTGTTGGCGTCATCGCACTCATCGAGCTGGGTGCCTTTGCTTGGTACAAGTAGTTCAAGGTCTTCAACTCGCCCACCGGAGAAAAGTACCAAAATTTGGTCACGCAGGGCCCCTTTGCGCCAGTGGCAAAGGAAGAGTCCAAGTCATACAAGTGATCCGCGTTGCCGCGGCGGCCCCTGCCCCGTTACCTAGCAGACACAAAGCGCCACGCGCTGGTTACGAAAGTGCCTTGCCATGGGCTTGCGGTTGACACGCGGTTGACCAGCGATTCATCGTTGTGTGTGGCGCAAAGCCTAGCCTCGAATGCACCGCCACATCGGCTGCAACCAGGAGAACCAGATGCTGAACACAAGGTCCACCACTGTCACCACATCCACCAACTCGCCCTGTCTCACGCTAATAAACTTGCGTAACGCCGCGGTCGCTCCGCAAAATGAGCGCGCAGAGGTTGTCAGGCTGAAAGACGAGGCCAGTTCAAACCGCAACGCGGGCTTGTCGATCGCTGCGACCTTGAAATTGCTGAACGATTGCTTGGTTCCACAGCGCCGGGTGATTCACGCAGGAGACTCGATTTATCAAGCCGGTGAACGCTTTGGTGACTTGCACATCTTGCATTCGGGTTTTGTGAAGATCGTCAACTCGTCGGCCGATGGGCGCGAGCAAGTGGTGGGTTTGAAATTTCGCGGCGACTGGCTGGGCTTCGACGGCATTGCCGGCGGCCAATATTCATGCGACGCGGTGGCCATGGACACTGGCGAGGTGTGGGTCTTCAAATACGCCGATTTGTTGACGGCCTGCCTGGAAGAGCCGCTGCTGCTGACCAAGCTGCACGAAGCCATGAGCCGCGAAATTGCACATGACCGCGATTCATTGATGTCGGTTTGCACCCTGCCCGCCGATGCGCGCGTGGCGGAGTTTTTGCGCTATTGGGTTCAGTCACTGGCGATGCGCGGCCTGCGAACCGACCAGATCACCTTGCGCATGACGCGCGCCGAAATTGGCAACTACTTGGGCATGACACTGGAAACGGTGAGCCGCGCTTTGTCTAAATTGGCACGCGACAAGGTCATTGCCTTCAACGAAAAAGGCCGCCGGGAAGTTCACATTCCCGACGTGGCTGCCTTGTCAGCTTTCACTCGCCGCTGTGTCTTAGCAGGCTCGACGCTTCAATAAGCGATCACCTCTAGCTGCTGATGACGGCGGGATGGCTGCGTGTCTTCCACAGCGACACCAGCACGCCGCCCGCGATCAAACCGAAGGTCACGCTGAGCGATATCGAGGGCGGTATTTTTCCTATGATGCCAACCAGGAAAATCTTCGTGCCAATGAACACCAGCACCAGCGCCAAGGCGTACTTCAAATACTTGAAGCGGTGAATCATGGCGGCCAACGCAAAGTAGAGAGCCCGCAGTCCGAGGATGGCAAAAATGTTGCTGGTGTAGACGATGAACGGGTCGGTGGTGATGGCAAAAATGGCCGGCACCGAATCCACCGCAAACACCAAGTCCACGAACTCGATCAGAACCAAGGCCAAAAGCAGCGGGGTGGCAAAGCGCACTACTTTGCCGGTGGCAGGTTCAGGCTCGTAGACCCAGAAAGCGTTGCCCCGCAACACTTCGGTGACGCGCATGCGCTTCTTGAGGAACTTCAAAATCGGGTTGTTTTCGATGTCGGGCACGTGGTCGGCAATGATCCACATCTTCACGCCGGTGAAGATCAAGAACGCGCCGAACACGTACAAGATTGAGCTGAATTCGCTCACCAAAGTGGCACCCAAGCCAATCATGATGGCGCGCAAAACGATCACGCCCAAGATGCCCCAAAACAGCACGCGGTGCTGGTATTTACGCGGAATGGCGAAAAAGCTGAAGATCAGTGCAATCACGAAAACGTTGTCCATCGACAGCGACTTTTCGATCATGAAGCCGGTGTAGTAATCCATGCCGCTTTGCGCGCCCAAGTACCACCAGACCCAGGCACCGAACATGAGCGCCACACTGATGTAGCCGCCCGATAGCATCAAGCTTTCGCGCACGCCGATTTCTTTGTCGTCTTTGTGCAAAACGCCAAGATCAAACGCCAGCAGTGCGACCACGATGCTGATGAAGGTGAGCCACACCCAGGCTGGTTTGCCCAAGAAGTCGGCGGCGAAGAATGGAATCAGGAAGTCCATGGCGGTGCTTTAGATGACGGCGGCGGCAACGGTGCCCACACCGAACAGGCCGCCAATCGCGCCGAGCAAGACCACGTCGCGCTTCTCGTTGCCAATGTGCCAAGCGTGAAAGGTGACCGCAGTGATGGTGGCGGTCATGATGGAAAGGACTAAAAAAGCGTTGTTCATTGGCGTTGTCGCGTAAAAGAGAATGGTCGATGGTCGGCAATTCAAGGGTTCGGATAAACCAGCGTCAGCATGAATTCAGCTTCGTATTTTCCGAAGCATCTTTCGCGACCAGATGTCTGCTTTTTCGGCCCTTTTTTGAAGTCTCGATCTCCTGAAAAACCAGCGCCCGTAAGATGATTACTTCTGATAATTCGATGTGAAGCCCGCATGCTGAACTACCGCCATTTGTATTATTTTTGGGTCGTCACCAAAGAAGGCGGCTTTGCCCGTGCTGCCGAGCGGCTGGACATGGCGGTGCAGACCATCAGCGCCCAAGTGCGCGAATTGGAGAAGGCGCTGGGCCACCAACTCCTCAAACCGGCCGGGCGCGGTGTGGCGCTGAGCGAGGCAGGTCAGGCCGCATTTGCGCGCGCTGAAGAGATATTTCAAATCGGCCAGTTGATCCCCGACGAGGTGCGCGAAGCGGCCAGCGGCAAGGTGGCACGCTTGGCCGTGGGCCTGTCGGACGGCATTTCCAAGCTGGCCGCACACGCGTTGCTGGAACCAGTTCTGAACACGCCCTCGCTGCGCCTGGTGTGTCACGAAGGCGAATTCGAGCAACTGCTGGCCGAACTGGCGCTGCATCATTTGGACCTGGTGCTGGCCGGACAACCCGCACCGCGCAACGCCAACCTGCGGCTGACAAGCGAACGCTTGGTGGAGTCCACCGTGGAATGGTTTGGGCCTGCGGCCCATGTGCGCAAAGCCGACGTGGATCAGTTTCCTCAGTCGCTGAACCACTTGCCTGTGCTCCTGCCAACCGGCCACTCCGCCCTGCGGCTCACGCTGGACCGTTGGTTTGAAGCCGAAGGCTTGCGACCCCACATCGTGGGCGAGTTTGAAGACAGCGCCCTGTTGGCCGTTTTCGCGGCACGCGGAATGGGCGTGTTTCCTGTCAGCCGCTTGGGTGGCAGTGACGTAGGTTTGATGCGCGGTCTGCGCCCGCTGGGCCGCAGCGAAGGCGTGAAAGAGGAGATTCACGCCATCCGCTCGCGCCGCGGGCAGCATCACCCGCTGGTGCTTCAAGTGATTGCCGCAGCGCGCGGCTGAACGCCATGGCGGCAACACGCAGCCAGACGCGTCTGGCCCGATTGCGCTGATCGTGTTGCTGCCCGAAACCGGTGCCGCCCTGCGGGCAGCGCAAGGCAAGCGCATGCAGAGCAGCCTGAACCTCGCACTTGGCTCGTGGGCTGGTTCTTATCAATGCGTTTGCCCGGCTGGCAAGGCTTCTATGTGGCAATTACACGAGCTGAAAAACATCTTACTATCAGTTTCGCC
>JANPNT010000585.1:0-2318 GCA_031427655.1 Burkholderiales bacterium | reverse complement strand
GCACGTTTGAGTTTTTGTTTGAAAACGGTGAGTTCTATTTCATCGAGATGAACACGCGGGTTCAAGTAGAGCACCCGGTAACGGAATGGGTGACGGGCATTGACATCGTTCAGATGCAAATCCGTGTGGCGGCCGGTGAAAAGCTGCCGTTCACACAGCGCCAGGTGCAAATGCGCGGCCACTCGATTGAGTGCCGCATCAATGCCGAAGACCCGTACAAGTTCACGCCCAGCCCCGGGCGCATCACCATGTGGCACCCACCAGGCGGCCCAGGGGTGCGCGTGGATTCGCATGCCTACACCAACTATTTTGTGCCGCCGAACTACGACTCGATGATCGGCAAAATCATCGTTCACGGCGACACGCGCGAACAAGCTTTGGCGCGCATGCGCATCGCGCTGTCTGAGACGGTGGTGGAAGGCATCTTGACCAACATCCCGCTTCACCGCGAATTGATGGTGGACGCCCGCTTCGTTGAAGGCGGCACCAACATTCATTATCTGGAAGGCTGGATGAGCGCCCACAAGCGCTGACGTCCAGCGTTTTTTTTCCAACACGCGTCCATCCCATGGTTGAACTGTTTTTGCTGGCCCCAGCGGACGTGGTCGAAGACGCGTCCGATGCCTTGATGGACGAACTGGGTGCGCTGTCGGTGTCGGTCGAAGATGCCGACGCGAACACCGACGCTGAGCGGGCGTTGTTTGGTGAGCCCGGCATGGCCGCGCCCGCAGGCGGTTGGCAGCGTTCCGTCATAAAGGCGCTGTTCGACACCGAAGCGCAGGCCTGCGAAGCCGCCACTTTGTTGTTGGCGCAAGACTGGGCCCACGACATTCAGATGCAGTCGCTGAGCGAGGTGGCCGAGCAAGACTGGGTGCGCTTGACGCAGTCGCAATTTGCGCCGGTCGACATCACGCCGACGTTTTGGATCGTGCCGACGTGGCATGAACCACCGGCCGCAGCGCAGAAGGTGATACGGCTCGACCCCGGCTTGGCATTTGGCACGGGCACACATCCGACCACGCGCATGTGCTTGCGCTGGATCGCGCAGCAGGCAGATTTGGAAGCTAAGACGTGGAACCGCGTGCTCGATTACGGCTGCGGCTCCGGCATCTTGGCCATCGCGGCGGCCCTTCATGGCGCGCGTGGTGTCGATGCGTTGGACATCGATCCTGCGGCAGTCGAATCCACCCGCGCCAACGCGCTGGCCAACGGCGTGACGTTGAACGCTGGCTTGCCCGACGCGGCCGCGGGCTCCTACCCCTTGGTATTGGCCAACATCTTGGCCACTCCGCTGCGCTTGCTCGCGCCGCTGCTGTGCGCCCACGTTGAACGTGGCGGTGGTTTGGTGCTGGCAGGCATCTTGGAGCGTCAGGCCGACGAGCTCAAAGCAGCCTACGCGCCGTGGTGCGAGATGGAGGTCAGCGACCAGATGGACGGTTGGATTTTGATGACCGCGCGGTTGCCTTCGTGAGCCGTCGAAGCAAGGAATACATGCCCGGCCATGGCATAGTTGCATCATGAGTCTGGCGACCCGTTGTACCGCTTGTGGCACGATTTTTCGGGTCGTGCAAGATCAATTGAAAGTGTCTGAAGGCTGGGTGCGCTGCGGTCGCTGCGACGCCGTCTTCAGCGCCATGGAGGGTCTGTTCGACTTGGAGCGCGATGCGCCTCCCGAGTGGCCCTCCAAACGGCAGGCAGAGACGGCACCCGAGCCTGAATTCACGGCACCAGCACCGGCTCATTCGGTAGCAGCAGCCCCATATGGAACACAAGCGCCTTCGCTCGCGACGGCACCCGCGCCCCTTTCTGCGCCTCCTTATTCAAAGGTCTCAGCCCCCGCTTTCGCCCACGCCACGACGGCCCGATTTCCTGGCCAAGCAGAAAGCGAAATCACACCGTCCGCAGAACCACCGCCAGCGCCGACGACTGAGCTTGCACTCGCCGATCCAGTGCTGGCGGTGGCGCCCGGCGAGCCCGCGGCCGCAAACGCTGCGTTTTCAGATTTCATGGCGTCCGAGCAAGCGGCGAAATCGCCCGATTTTGTTCGCCACGCCGACAAGGCACAACGCTGGAAAGGTTCCAGCGTTCGCTCGGGATTGGCGTTGGCGGCAGTGTTGTTGTTGGCCGTGCTGGGCGTGCAAGCAGCCCACCATTTTCGCGACGTGCTGGCACAACGCTTTCCGCAAACGAAGCCGACTTTGGTCAGCGCGTGCGTCTGGTTGCAATGCAGCGTGGGGCTGCCACGACGCATCGAAGACTTGGCGGTAGAGAGCACGGCTCTGACTCACACCATTCCCGGCTCCGAGGCATTCAAGTTG
>JANPNT010000584.1:0-1531 GCA_031427655.1 Burkholderiales bacterium | reverse complement strand
GCCGAAAAGCTGCGCATAGTGAAGGCGGTGTGCCGGTAGAAGCTCTTGCGGGTCCATTGCAGGAGTCCCGCAATCAGGAGCAGGACAATCGCCTCTTCATAATCGACTCCCTTGGCCAACGAGAATACGGCACCGACGATCAACAACAGACGTGTCAGGATGAAGGCGCCGTCGAGCCGCTTGTAGAGACCGGGGGCAAGCAGCAGGAGTCCGGTGCCGGCCAGGCTGGCGGCGATATGCGAGGCCTCGATGAACGGCAATGGCACGAAGTGATGCAGCGCATGGAGTCGGTGTTGAATGGCGGGGAGCGAACCCGAGACCAGCAGGATCACCCCGCCGGTAAATGTGAGCGCGGCAAGGACCATGGGTGCTATCCCGGTGACCACCGACTGCGATAGCTGGAAGGCCGAGCCGAGCGGACCGCGCCATTGCCGACGCTCATGAATGGCCAGCAGCACCGCCGCCACCAGCAGCGGCAGCAGGTAGTAGATGGCGCGATAGGCGACGAGAGCCGCCAGCAAGGCTGATTTGTCGACATTGGGCAGCGCGGCAATAATCACCGCTTCGAACACGCCGATGCCGCCGGGAACATGGGTCACCAACGCGACGATGATCGCCAGCGCGTAGCCGAGGAAAAACAGAGGGAACATCTGGATGTCGACGCCTGGGACCAGCACATAGAGTGCGGCGCTCGCGACCGCGAGATCGAGGCCCGCCAAGCAAATCTGCGACAGTGCCTGGCCAGCCGATGGTAGCGGCAAGGTCCAGCCAAAGATACGCAACGACTGGCCGGGCTTGCGCGCCTTGAGAACCAGCCAGACGGTGAAGGCCAGCACACCGAGCCCGAACAGGCGTTGCAGCCCAAGTGGAACCTGGACCGGTTCGAGCGCTATGCTTGCAGGGTGGATGGCAAGCGCAGTTGCCGCCATGACGACCACGCCGGACCAGAAGGTCATGCTGGTGGTGGCGATGATCCGGACGATATCCGCGCCTTCAAGTCCGTTCGCGCTATAGACGCGATAGCGCGCCGAACCGCCGGTCAACAGTGATAACCCGAGATTGTGGCTCAGCGTGTAGCTCGTGAAGGAGGCCAGCGCCGCAGTGCGCCATCGCAAGGGTTTACCGATGATCCTGAGCGCCAGCACATCGTAAAGCGTCAGGAACAGGTAGCTGGCCGCCGTCAGGCCCAGGGCCGCACCGATCTGCCAGGGCTGCAAGGCATGCAAGGCGGCGCGCACATCGTGAATATGGACTTCGAGCAGCAGGCGGTGGAGCGCGTAGAACCCCATCGCGGCCAGCAACAAGACGAAGCCGATACTGGCAATGGTGCGGTTTTGCTCGAACAGTTGGCGGCACTTGCGAAGGAAACGGGGCATGGCCGGTTACGCCTTGTGCCAGAGTTGCGATTTGCAGATCAGACCGCCAAATACGCAGCCACTGATCTTGAGCGTGCTGGGTTCAACCTGAGAGATCGTTGAGTAGAATGTCCGACCCATGTCGGGCACAAACACGCGGCCTTGCCAGCGGTTGC
>JANPNT010000583.1:0-2015 GCA_031427655.1 Burkholderiales bacterium | reverse complement strand
GCTCAGACCCAAGATCAACCTCATAGTGGGCGCCTTGACCCTGCTGTTCGTCGTCGCCATGTCATGGCTGCAATTGCACAACATGCGGGAATCCGTGCAGGAAGAAGTGATTGCAGCCAACCGCGTCGCCGCCCAAGTGCTGAACCGAACCGTCTGGCGATATGCCTCCCGCGGAACGCCTGAAATGTTGAATTTCCTGCAAGGCATGGGTCGGGTCAGATCGAATGACATCACCCTGCTTGATCTTGCCGGCAGCGAGTTGTACCGCTCGCCGCCCTCTACTTACAAAGCCGGTCGTGACGCGCCCGAATGGTTTGCCCACTTGATTTCGCCGCTGCCGTCGATCCAGACAATTTATTTTTCCGAAGGCCGATTGCTGATTCGCTCCAACGCCTCGCGGGCTGTTTTGGACGCTTGGGACACGCTAAAGGCGCTGGCCGCATTGGGTCTGCTGCTGCTGCTGCTGGTCAACTCACTGGTCTTTTGGATCGTCGGTCAGACCGTCCAGCCGGTCGGCAAAAAGGTGAAGGCACTCAACCAGTTGCAGGGTGGCCGCCTGGACGTGAAACTACCCCGACTGGCCGGTACCGAGGCGGCCGCCATCGGGGCTGCGTTCAACCGCATGGTGGACGAGCTGCAAGACCATATCGAGACCGAACGGCGTGCGCTGCGGGCCGAGCTGAAACTGTCGGACAGCCGGGAGCTAACGCGCTGGATCGACCAACACATTGAATGCGAACGCCTGCTGATCGCCCGCGAGCTGCACGACGAACTGGGCCAGTCGGTGACCGCCATTCGCAGCATGGCCTTGTCGATTGCGCAGCGCATCCAGACTCTGGACCCGCAAGCAGAAACCGCCGCGCGGCTGATTGCCGACGAGTCGTCGCGCCTGTACGACGCGATGCACGGCATGATCCCTCGACTGACCCCGCTGGTGCTGGACAACTTTGGCCTCGCTGAAGCGTTGGACGAACTGCTCACGCGGACCCGACTCAGCCAGCCTGACGTGTTGATTGAATCGACCATCGACATCGGTTCCACCGCCCTGGCCAGTGACACCGCGTTGACGCTGTACCGCGCGGCGCAAGAAGGCATCAGCAACGCTTTGCGTCACGGCCAGGCAAAGCATCTGCAGCTCAGCGTTGGCCATGCCGACCAGGCGCTGACACTGACGTTGCAGGACGACGGCCAAGGACTGCCGCCTGATTGGTCGCTGCGCAAAGGGCATTACGGCCTGCGCTGGCTGACCGAGCGGGCCGAAGACATCGGCGGCGAGCTGCGCGTCGAGGCGGTGCAACCGCATGGCGTTCGGCTGATTGTGCAACTGCCTTTGCAGCCGCTGGCGTCCGCCAAGCAGGTGCACCCCGCATGATCCGCGTCATGTTGGTCGATGATCACGCGTTGGTCCGGATGGGCTTTCGCATGTTGCTGGCGGACGCCGGCGTCAACGTCGTGGCCGAGGCCGACAGCGGCGAGCAGGCCTGCCGCGACTACCCCCAAATCAAGCCCGACGTGGTGGTGATGGACTTGTCCATGCCCGGCATGGGCGGGCTCGAAGCGGTCCGGCGGCTACTGGCGCAAGACCCGAAAACGCGGGTGCTGGCGCTGTCGGCTCATGAAGACACAGCGCATCCGCGGCGCGTGTTGCGGGCCGGTGCCTTGGGCTATTTGGCCAAGCGCAGCGCACCCGAAACGCTGATCGCTGCTGTGACGGCGGTGGCGCGCGGTGATCGCTACGTCGATGCGCTGACCGCGCAGGCCTTGGCAGTGGCGCAAATCGACGGCGACATCAGCCCAGCGGAAATCCTGAGCGAGCGCGAGTTCTCGGTCTTTATCCATCTGGCGCGCGGCCAAAGCGTGGCGCAGATTGCCGATATTTTGAGCCTGTCCCCCAGCACTGTCGGCACCCATCTGTACCGGGTTAAACAAAAGCTTGGTGCCACTAACCAATCTAAACTGACGCTGGTGGCGCTGCGCTGGGGCTTGCTGCAGGCTTGATCCGACTCGGCCGCTTT
>JANPNT010000582.1:0-4862 GCA_031427655.1 Burkholderiales bacterium | reverse complement strand
AATTCAATTCGACAAGACTTCAACGAAGAGGCGCAGTGGAACGCAGAGCGAAGATGGAAGTAGGGAGAAGAGAAACCTGGGTATTTTTTGCGTTGCTCTGCGTTTTTCTGCGTTCCTCTGCGCTCGCTGTGCGTCTCTGCGATGAGGGATTGATTTGCGCCGCGTGACGTGTTGAAGTCAGGCCAAGCGCGCATCCGTCCGCACCGATCACTGCCTGAGGACGAAGCAAATGAGCAGTGCATTCGAGATGCAATTCCCCACCGACGACACCGACGAGGGCTTGCATACGGCGCTTGTCGGGCACGCCGACAAGCTCATCACAGCGCATGAGGCGGCGCTCAAAGTCAAGCACGGCGACCATGTGTTTGTGGGCACGGCCTGCGCCACGCCGCGCAGCTTGGTGGCGGCGCTGGAAGCCTTGCCCAAGCCGGCGGCGGATGTGGAGTTGCTGCACTTTCTGATCGACCACGCAGCCTTCATGGTGCACCCCGACTGGCAAGGCTGCAGCTTGGCCAGCGCCATGCAACAAACCATGAAAACTTACGCCATGGCGCGCGGTGTGCGCGGCTTTGTGGCCAAAATGCTGAGTAGCTACCTGCACATGATTCGGCTGGCGCGCAACTCATCTGTCAACGTGAGCACTACCGAGGGCGAAGACGGGACGGTGTACGTCACGTCGCGGTTTTGATGTGGGAAAAGTTCTAAACCCAGCCCGAGCCCGACGCGAATGCGCTGGCAAGCGCCCCCACCACCGCACCGCCAGCCACCAGCCACATAGGGCTGAGCTTGGTTTTCAGGGTCAACAGCACGGTCGCCGCGACCAAGGCCACCCCGCCCAGGTGGTCGTGCGTGGGAGCCGTCAAAAGCCAGCCGGTGGCCACGATCAAGCCCAGCGTGATGGGAGCCATGCCGCTGGTGAAGGCGCGCACGCCGCGTGACGTTTTGCGCTGAGCGGCCCAGCGTGTCGCCCACAGCGACACGACCGTTGAAGGCAGCAAGATGCCCGTCATCGCCGCGAAGGCACCCCATGCGCCAGCGGTGTTCCAGCCCAACACCGCCACAAACAAAACGTTCGGGCCGGGCGCGGCTTGGGCGATGGCGATGGACGCGTTGAATTGCGCGTCGGTCAGCCAATGGTGCTCGGTCACCAAATAGCGGTGCATGTCGGGCGCGGTGGTGATGGCACCGCCCACCGCCAGCAAGCTCAGCAGCAGGAAGTGATTGAACAGCCCCCACAGGTCGGCCGCACTCATGGCGGGTCACCGATTTGAAGTCTTTGGCCCCAATGCCACCACGCCGCCGCGACCGCCGCGCCGCCCAAGCCGAGCAGCACCCACACCAGAGGCCAGCGCATCACGGCCACCGCCACAAAGGTGAAGGCGGCCAAGGTCAAACAAACCGGCAGGCCCAGCACATTGGTTTTCAGGCTGGTCAACAGCTTGAAACCGGTTGCCAAAATCAACCCCGCAGCCACCGCGCCCATGCCGCGCAGCGCACCGCTCACCAGCGCCTGGTCGGCAAACTGTGCGTACAGCGCCGTCAGCATCAACACAATTACCAACGGCACCAACAGCATGCCGCCCAAGGCCGCCAGCGCGCCGCGCCAACCGAAATGGCGGTCGCCCACCATGAGCGCCAAGTTGACGATGTTGGGGCCGGGCAGAATTTGTCCGATGGACAGCGTCTCGACAAACTGCGCGTTGGTGAGCCAGCGCTTTTGCTCCACCAGCACCCGCTGCGCCACCGGCAAGACACCACCAAAACCTTGCAGCGCCAGCGCGTTGAAGGTGAAGAAAATGTCTTTCAGAGATTGCGGCTGCGGTGGGTGTTCCGCGTCGACAAATTCGAGCTTGCTCATGGGTTGACGACCACCCTGTGGCGGCCCACCCACACGCTGAGCAGCATCGCCGCTAGCACGCCCACCAAGCTGAACCAGCTCAGCGTGCCGAACCCACCGTGGCTGAGCAACCAACCGCCACTCGACGCACCGATGGCCTGGCCCACGTACATGGCCGATGTGTTCAATGCCAGCAAGGCGGGGGCCAAGGCAGGCGCCGATGTGCCCAGGCGCGCTTGTTGCGCCGAGTTGCATGAGAAGCAGCCCAAGGCCCAAGGAATCAGCACCAAGGCGGTTGAAATCAAGCCCACCGTCATTGGCCACACCAACAGGCTGGCGGCCACCAAGCTGAGCGTGAGCAACACCGCGCGGTCGATGCCCAAGCGGTCGATGAAGCGGGTCAATAGCAAATTCCCCACCAGGCCAAACGCGCCAAACCAAACGAACAACATCGTCAGTTGACCAGGCGTCACGCCGAGCACTTGTTTGTAGTACGGCGCAAAGTAGGAGAACAGCGTGAACTGGCCCGCCGCCTGCAAAGCCGTGACGCCCACCATCGTCATCAACACAGGGTGCGTGAACACGCCCTTCCAGGCGCGCAAGCTCAAGGCCGCTGGTTTGACGCCATTCGGCATGCCCCAAAAAACCAAGCCCGCTGCCACCGCTGAGACGGTCGCCACGCCCCAAAACGCCACGCGCCAACCCTGTGTTTCACCCAACCAAGCCGCCAGCGGTATGCCGGCCACCGAGGCCACTGACCAGCCCAAAAAAACGAATGCAATACTGCCGCCGCGTTGGGCAGGTGGCGACATGAAGCCGATGGCCGCACCGGCTTGCGGCGAGAACACGGCAGCAGCCAGCACCGTCAAGGCGCGCATGGGCCACAAGGCGGCGTAACTCGGCATCAGGGCACACAGCGCGTGCCCTGCGGCATACCAAATCAAGCTCCACGTCAACAGGCGGCGGCGGTCAAAGCCCGACACCCAACCCGCCATCATCGGCGCGCCAAATGCCATCACCACGGCGGCAATGGCAATCAACTGACCGGCCACCGGCAAGCTGACGTTCAATGAAGTGGACAGGTTGTTCAAGGTGCCTGCCGTGACCATCACGCCGGTGCCGATAGCGAAGTTGCCCACCAGCAGGGCCCACTTGGCTTTGGTCAAGCCAGCCGGTTCACCGGGTTCGGTCAACGAGGTGCTTTCAACGGGTCACTTTCAGCGCATCCGAGTTGACGATGTTCGTGGGCGTGCCGTTCATGAAGTTGACGATGTTGTCGAACGCCGCGCCAAAGTACAGCTCGTAGCTTTCTTGCTCCACATATCCGATGTGCGGCGTGCACACCGCGTTCTCCAAGCGCAGCAGCGGCTGGCCTTGCATGATGGGTTCGGTGTCAAACACATCCACTGCGGCCAAGCCAGGTCGGCCGCGGTTCAGTGCCGACACCAGCGCGCCTTCTTCCACCAACTCGGCGCGCGAGGTGTTCACCAGCAAAGCCGTCGGCTTCATGCGCGACAGCGCTTCCAGCGTGACGATGCCGCGTGTGGTGTCGCTCAGGCGCAGGTGCAGGCTGAGCACGTCGCAAGCTTCAAAAAAAGTCTCGCAACTGGGGGCTGCCAAGTGACCATCGGCCCGTGCTTTGGCACGCGAATGTTCGCTGCCCCACACGATCACCTGCATGCCGAACGCTTTGCCGAACCCGGCCACCAATTGGCCGATTTTTCCGTAGCCCCAAATGCCGAGTGTTTTGCCTTTCAGCACCATACCAACACCGAAATTCGGAGGCATGGAACCCGACTTCAAACCCGACTGTTGCCAAGCGCCGTGCTTCAGGTTGCCGATGTACTGCGGCAGTCGGCGCATGGCCGACATGATCAGCGCCCATGTCAATTCAGCCGGTGCCACCGGCGAGCCCACGCCTTCGGCCACTGCAATGCCCAGGCGTGTGCAGGCTTCGATGTCGATGTGCGTCCCGGCCTTGCCAGTTTGCGAAATGAGCTTCAGTTTGGGCAACTTTTCCAGCAACTGGCGCGGGAAGTGGGTCCGCTCACGGATCAACACCAGCACCTCGGCATCGCGCAGGCGCACCGAAAGTTGGCCTATTCCTTTTACCGTGTTGGTAAAAACCTTGGCATTCAAAGATTCCATGGTGGCCGCACAGCGCAGCTTGCGAACGGCGTCTTGGTAGTCGTCAAGAATGATGATGTTCACAGTGATTGCGTGCAGTGCCAATGGAGTTGGGATTGTGCTCCCCAGGACGCGGTCATCGGTAAGCGGTAGCATCCGGCCCCGGCTTGTGCAGACCACCATCGACCTGGAAAAAGCTGCACCACAGTCCTTCAAGCCAACCCCTATCGGAGAACAACATGTCCATCACCATGCACTCGGCCAGCGTGCCCATTTTTGTGAAGATGCTAGGCAATGTGTCGGTTTGGCTCGACACCGCCGAAGCCCATGCGGTCGCTAGAAAATTTGACGTGTCGGTGCTGCTGACCAGCCGCTTGGCACCTGACATGCTGCCGCTGACGCGCCAAATTCAAATTGCCTGCGACGCTGCGAAATTCGGCATCGCGCGCTTGGCCGGTGGCGATGCGCCGAAGTTTGAAGACAACGAGAGCACTGTGGCCGATCTCAAGGCGCGACTCGCCGCCACGATCGCGTACTTGAAGTCTGTTCCGTCTTCGCAAGTGGACGGCACCGAAGACAAAGACGTTGAAGTGCCCACGCGCGCCGGTGAGCCCCTAAAGTTCAAGGGCGAGGATTATCTGAAGCACTTCGTGTTGCCCAACTTGTTCTTTCACGTGACCACTGTGTACGCCTTGCTGCGCGAAAACGGGGTTGAGCTGGGCAAGCGCGATTTCCTCAACGCGTCTTGAACGCCCATTGAGCACGACCGCTCGAACTCACAGCCATGTTCCAACGCATTCGTGAAGACATCGCCTGCATCCTTGAACGCGACCCGGCCGCGCGGTCGAGCTTCGAGGTGCTCACTTGCTACCCCGGCCTGCATGCCTTGCTCATGCAC
>JANPNT010000581.1:0-1813 GCA_031427655.1 Burkholderiales bacterium | reverse complement strand
GCTTTGTTTTTTCAACCGGAGCCATGTAGAGGACCACCATGAATAAAAACCTCGCCCGCAGCCTTGTCGCTGCGATCTTCTCTATCGCGGGCGCCTCATTTGGTTTGAGCGCTTCGGCTCAGGCTCAAACCGCACCGCTTGTCATGCCGCCGCTCAAAGTGGCCTTCGTTTACGTCAGCCCCATCGGTGACGCGGGCTGGACTCACCAGCACAACCTCGGCCGCCTCGCCATGCAGCAAGCACTCGGCGACAAGGTCAAAACCACGGTGGTGGAAAGCGTCAGCGAAGGGGCAGATTCCGAGCGCGTGATGCGCGACTTGGCGCAGCAAGGCAACACGCTCATCTTCGCCACCAGCTTTGGTTACCTGGAACCCGCGCTGCGCGTGGCCGCTGAATTTCCGGGTGTGAAGTTTGAGCACGCCGGTGGCTATAAAACAGCCGCCAACCTCAACACCTACAACGCCCGCTACTACGAGGCGCGTTACCTCGCGGGCATGCTGGCGGGCGCGACCAGCCGCTCGGGTACAGCAGGTTATGTGGCCGGCTTCGCGGTGCCGGAGGTCATTCAAGGCATCAACGCTTTCACCTTGGGCATGCGCGTGGTCAACCCCCAAGCGCAAGTCAAAGTGCTGTGGCTTAACACTTGGTTTGACCCGGCACGCGAACGCGAGGCGGCACAAACACTCATCAACCAAGGGGCCGACGTGCTCACCAACCACAGCGGCTCTACCGCCGTGGCACAAACCGCCGAAGACAACTTCAAGGCCAAAGGCACGCGCGTGGTGGCGTACCAAAGCGACATGCGCGGCGTGGCACCGAATGCGCAGCTCACCGCCATCGTTCACCAATGGGGTGGGCACTACACAAGCGTTGCCAAATCAGTGCTCAGTGGCACCTGGAAACCACAGCCGGTGTGGGGCAGCATCAAGCAAGGTTTTGTGGCGCTGAGCCCGTTGGCGGCCAGCGTGCCGAAAGATGTGGCGAGCATGGTCACGGCCAAGCGCGTGGCAATTGAGGCAGGCAGCTTCATGCCCTTCAGCGGTCGCCTCGTTGATGCCGATGGTGCGGTGCGCTTGGCCACCGGTGCGATGGACGACAGTGCCATCGGCAACATGAATTGGTTCGTGCAGGGTGTGGTGGGCAGCTTGCCCAAGCCTTGATTCGCAGGCGGTCACGCAAGCTCCATGAAGTCTGAGCCGCACCATCGCTTTCAAGTGCTGAGCTCGCCGTGGTCTGGTGTGCACGGCACGGTGATGGACAGCGCGCGGCACTTCGTCAAGCACAGTCACGCAACGCACGGCTTGGGTTGCTTGGACGAGGGCGGGCAAATATCGGCCAGTGGCCGGGGCGTGGTCGAGGCGAGGGCGGGTGATTTGATCGCCACCAACCCCGGTGAAGTCCACGACGGTCGACCTCTGGGCTTGCCGTCAAGGCGTTGGAAGCTGGTCTACCTGGAACCCAACGTGGTTCTTGAAGCGGCCGGTCAACCTGGCCATGCGGGCGTCGACATTGAAATCACTCAGCCCGTGATTCGCGATGTGCGATGTGCGATTGGCAATGTCACTTCAAGACTTGATGCGCTGCCTGGAAGCTTGGACTGCCGCCGATGGCGCGAACGGCCTGCGCGCCTTGGCCATCCAACGCGGCGCAAGTTTGAGCGATGCGGCGGCTTCGTCCGGCTTTGCCGATCAAAGCCATTTGAGCCGCCACTTCTTGCGCCAGTTTGGCTACACGCCCGGTGCGTGGCGCAAGGCCATTGCCCCGAATTCGTCAGTCAGCATGGCCTTGCAATTTCGTTCAAGACACAGCGCCG
>JANPNT010000580.1:0-4943 GCA_031427655.1 Burkholderiales bacterium | reverse complement strand
CTGGTGGCGGGGGTGCAGCAGCAAATTCAAGTGCTGGCATCCGAGAGCCGCAACATCGAAGACCAGAACAACCGCTTGAGCGTGCGGCGTGAAAAGTTGGTCGCGGAAAAGCAGCAGCTGGCCGCGCCTGACATGCAGCGCTTGAACGAGTTGAAGCAGTTGTTCGCGGGAGCCGAAGAGACCCGAATTGTGGCCGACGCGCGCTTGGAAGAACTGAACACCCAAGCGCCGTTGACGGAAGAAGACCGGCGTGCCCGTCAAACCCAAGCCAACTTGGAAGGTGGCCGGCTGACCGAGCTGAGCGCGCGACTGGAGGCGCTGCGCGCGCTGCAAGAAAAGGTGCAAACCGAAGGCAAGCTGAAGCCGTGGCTGGCCAAGCACGGGCTTGATTCTTTGCAAGGTTTGTGGACGCGCATACACATCGAGACAGGTTGGGAAACCGCGCTGGAATCGGCCCTGCGCGAACGCATCAACGCGCTGGAAGTGGGCCGCATTGAAACCGTGCGCGCCTTCGCGTCTGACGCGCCGCCGGCCAAGCTGGCCTTCTACACACCGCCTCAAGCTGCCGCTGGTGACACACGCGCCAACACCCATCAGACGTTGCCGCGTTTGAGCGACTTGCTGCGCTTGGGCGATGCCGGTTTGAAGGCTTTGCTGAACGATTGGTTGGAAGGTGTTTACACCGCCGCCAGCATGGACGAAGCGCTGGCTGCGCGCAGCAAATTGAGCCACGGCGAGGTCATCATGACCCGCGAAGGCCACACCGTGAGCCAGTTTGCGGTGGCGTTTTACGCGCCCGATTCTGAGCAGGCCGGCATGTTGGCCCGCGCGCAAGAAATTGAGAATTTGGGCCGCCAGTTGCGTGCCCAAACCCTCATCAGCGAAGAGTCGCGCAGCGCTTTGATACGCGCCGAGGCGGCTTACACCGACACCACCCAGCGTTTGGTCGTGGCACGGCGCGACGCGACCGAAGCGCAAACGCGCGCCCACCAATTGCAAGTGGAATTGCTGCGCTTGTCGCAGCAAGCCGAGCAAACCAGTTCGCGTCGCGGGCAACTTGACGACGAGCTGAGCGAAATCAACGGCCAGCAAGAAGAGTTGGCCGAGCGCCGCGCCACCGGTGAAGGCCGCTTTGAAGCGCTGGACATGCAGCTGGCCACCACCCAAGAACGCCACGCTGACTTAGACGAAGCCGTCATCAACGCCGAGCGCAAATTGAGTGATGCACGTGAACAGTTGCGCACCCTGGAGCGCCGAGCGCAAGAAGCGCAGTTCTCATCGCGCTCGCTGGCGGCGCGGCGCAGCGAGTTGCAGCGCGGCATTGAAGCGGCCTTGCAGCAAGTGGCGGTGAACAGCAAAACCGAAGTGAGCTTGAGTGACGAGTTGGCGCGCCTCACCGACGCGTCGGCTCAGGTGGGCTTGCAAGCCGCACTGGCTTTGCGCTTGACGCGCGAAACCGCTTTGGGTGCTAAGCGCAGCGAGTACGACGACCTGACCATGCGCCTGCGCCGCGCTGATGAGCAGCGCATGGTGCATGAGCAAAGCCTGCAACCGCTGCGCGACCAAATCACCAAATTGCAACTCGAAGAACAAGCCGCGCAGCTCGGCGGCGCGCAGTTTTTGGAGCAACTGGTGGCCGCCGCGGCGGACATGGAAGTGCTGGCGCAGGGCATTGAGTCTGGCGCGGTGAAGCTGCAAGGTTTGCAAGCCGAGATTGACCGCATCTCGCGCGATATCGGTGCTTTGGGCGCGGTGAACTTGGCCGCACTCGACGAGCTGACCGCGTCGCGCGAACGCAAGACTTTCCTGGACGCGCAGTACGCCGATTTGAACGAAGCCATCACCACGCTGCAAGACGCCATCCACAAAATTGACCTGGAAACGCGCGATTTGTTGAGCAGCACGTTCGACCAAGTCAATGAGCATTTTGGGCGCATGTTCCCGAGTTTGTTTGGCGGCGGCAATGCGAAATTGGTGATGACCGGGGATGAGATTTTGGACTCGGGCGTGCAGGTCATGGCGCACCCGCCGGGCAAGAAAAACAGCACCATCCATTTGCTGTCGGGCGGCGAAAAAGCGCTCACGGCGATTGCCTTGGTGTTTGCGATTTTTCAGCTCAACCCGGCGCCGTTTTGTTTGCTGGACGAGGTCGACGCGCCGTTGGACGACGCCAACACCGAGCGCTATGCCAAGCTGGTCAAAGAAATGGCCAAGGCCACGCAGTTCTTGTTCATCAGCCACAACAAAATCGCCATGGAAATGGCCCAGCAACTCATTGGCGTGACCATGCAGGAGCAGGGCGTTTCGCGCATCGTCACGGTCGACATGGAAGTGGCTGTGCAGTTGGCCGAAGCGGCTTGACACCCCACACCCACAGACATGACATTTTCGGAGAACCCCGCATGACAGATCTGATGACCGCTTTGGCCGCAGCCGGCGGTTTGGTGTTGGCCGGTGTGATCGCGCACGGCGCGTGGACGGCGCGCAAGGCCGGGCCTAAGCAGAGCGAGCCAGTGCCCGACCGCGTAGACCCGACCGAGCAGCGCGAGCCTGTGATGGACGGTCTGTCCAGCCCGTCCAACGAGCTGCCCGACCTGCGTGACTTACCCCTTCCTCGCCGCAACACAGCCCGCCTGGACGCCTTGATCGACGCCATGGCCACGCTGAAGTTGGAGTCGCCGGTGTCGGGTGCTTTTGTGTTGGCGCACATGCCCGCCACGCGCCGCGCAGGTGGCAAACCGTTTGCGATCGAGGGGCTGACTGTGGCCACCGGTGAGTGGGAAGCGCCAGTCTCTGACGCGCATTACAGCGAGCTGCAAGCCGGTGTGCAACTGGCCAACCGCACCGGTGCGTTGAACGAGATTGAGTACTCGGAGTTTGTTCAAAAAATCCAGGGCTTCGCCGAGTCGGTCAACGCCATGCCCGACTTCCCCGACATGCTGGACGTGGTGGCGCGGGCGCGCGAGTTGGACGCTTTTGCCGGTGACCACGACGCGCAATTGGCGGTGCATTTGAAAGCGCGCGGCGCGGCTTGGAGCGTCGGCTACATCCAACAGCACGCCTCGCGCCACGGCTTTGTAGCGGGCCTGCTGCCCGGCCGCATGGTGTTGCCCAGCCCCGACGAAGGCGCGCCTGCGGTGCTGTCGCTCAGCTTCGATTCGCAGGTGGCGCTGGCCGCGCAAGACTCAAACACCACCGGCCCGGTGTCGCTGCGCGAAGTGACGCTGAGCTTCGATGTGCCGCAAACGGCGTCGGCGGAAGACCCTGCAGCGGCCCCCTTCGCCGCCTGGCAAGCCAGCGCGCAAGCCTTGGCTCTGAGCATGGACGCGGCCGTCGTCGATGACAACGACAACGTCTTGAGCAGTGACGGCTTTGCGTCGATCGGCGGCGAGTTGAGCCAGTTGTATCGCCGCCTGGAAGCCCACGATTTGGCCGCTGGTTCAGCGGCGGCGCGGCGCTTGTTCAGTTGATGGGTTTTGAAGCGAGGCCTGCCTCATGAGCGAAGACAATTCCAGCGTCACCGCTGCCGAGCAACCGATACAAAACGATGACGCGGCCGCGCAATCTGGCTCAAGGTATCCCGCGCCCTTTGCTGTGCGCATGGGCGACGGCAATTGGCACTCATTGGGCGACGCATTCGGCCTGACGCAGTTCGGCGTCAATTTAGAAACCCTGCAACCCGGCGCGCAATCGGCGCTGCGGCACTGGCACTGGCACGCCTTGAGCAACGAGTTTGTTCACATGCTCAGCGGTGAGCTCGCGCTGCGCACCAACGCTGGTGAATTCGTGATGAGCTGTTCCCAGACTTCTTGCCCGTGACCCATGACTGAAGACTTGCAAGCGCTGCAAACACGCGCCACCGCTCTGCGCGCGCAACTGCTCACCCATGCGCACAACTACTACGTGCTCGACGCACCGCAAATTCCCGACGCCGAATACGACAGGTTGTTCCAAGAGTTGCAGGCGATTGAGGCTGCGCATCCGTCGCTGTTGACTACTGATTCACCGACCCAGCGCGTCATCGGCCAAGTGCTTGATGGCTTCAAGACGGTGCGTCATGCGGTGCCGATGTTGAGCATTCGCACTGAGACCGACACCGAGTCCAGCGGCGCGGCCAACTTCGATGCGCGCGTGCGCAAAGAGTTGAAGCTGACCGAGTTGGACGCGCTGGTGGAATACGCCGCCGAGCTGAAATTCGACGGTTTGGCCATCAACCTTCGTTACGAGCATGGCCTGCTGGTGCAAACCGCCACGCGCGGTGATGGCGAGACCGGTGAAGACGTGACGCAGAACATTCGCACCATCGCTGAGCTGCCGCAGCGCCTGCGCGGGGTGAGTGCGGTGGGTGCGGCGGTGCTTGAAGTGCGCGGTGAGGTCTACATTGCGCGCGCTGATTTCGACGCGCTCAATGAACGTCAACGCGCGCTGATTGCGGCCGGTGCGAAGAACGAAAAGACCTTCGTCAACCCGCGCAACGCCGCTGCCGGTGCGGTGCGTCAACTCGATCCGGCCATCGCTGCCAAGCGCCCGCTGAGCTTCTTCGCTTACGGCTTGGGTGACGTGCAGGGATGGGAGGTGCCGCCGACCCACAGCGCTTTGCTCGACGCCCTGCGCGCCATGGGTGTGCCGGTGTGCGCCGACCGGGTTGTGGCGCATGGCGCTGCGGGCCTGGTGGCCTTCCATCAAGCCATGGGGGCCAAGCGCGACGCTCTGCCGTTTGACATCGACGGCGTGGTCTACAAAGTCAACTCGCGGGAGCTGCAAAAGAAATTGGGTTTTGTGAGCCGCGAACCGCGTTGGGCGGTGGCCCACAAGTACCCGGCGCAAGAGCAAATGACGGTGGTGCGCGACATCGACATCCAAGTCGGCCGCACCGGAAAACCAGACCGTCGGAGACCGTGACGTTGAACACGTCAGTGGCCGTGCCCGACTGCAGCGCGTTA
>JANPNT010000579.1:0-3991 GCA_031427655.1 Burkholderiales bacterium | reverse complement strand
TCCTGCGATTCTTCTTTTTCCACTCTTTAAGCCAGGGCAGCATATCCGGCAACTCAACTGACTGAGCAAACATAAACGTAGACGCTGACCGCATGTTTCTCTTTTCCTCGCGCTTGCGGCATGTCCATGATGTGGATATTGTTTGTACACACCATTCAACGGAGTCCGCTCATGACCATGCACGTCAACCTGTCGCCTGAGATGGAAGGGTTCATCAAAAACAAACTGAACGGCGGCTTCTATGGCAACGCCACGGAAGTGATCCGCGACGCCATTCGCCGCATGCAGGCCGAAGAAACGCGCGCTGCGGCTTGGCAAGCAGCGATCAAGCTCGGCGACGAGCAACTAGACCGCAACGACGCGACCGAGTACAACTCAGCGGCGTTGGCTGACATCACTAAAGCCGCTGCTGCGGCTGTGCGCAGCAACAAGCCGATGGACCCGGATGTCCTCCCGTGATCTGCCCATCGTTCTGTCTGCAAAGGCCCGCCAAGACTTTGTCGACATCCTGCGCTATACCGTAGAAATATGGGGCGCGACGCAACTTGCCAACTTTCGCGACAGAGTCGATCAGACATTGCAATCGGTAGCTCGCAACCTGAAATTGGCCACTTGGACGACGCATTGACGTCCACTCACAGGCTGTACTTGATCGGGTCGCACGTCATGGTCTACCGAATCGAAGCAACCCGCATTGGAGTGATTCGCATCCTGCATCAGCGCATGCAACGCGCGATGCATCTGCCGAACCAACGGAGCTGATTGGCCCATCTGTGCGATAGAAAAAAAGACACTCAGCAACCCATGAACTCAGCCCCACAAGAACCCCTGCCGCAAAGCCAGAAAAGTCGACGCACCTTTTGGTGGCTGGGGGGATTGCTGCTCGTGCTCGCCTTGGCGGCGGCCCTTGCCCTTTCGGCGCCGTCTTTGATGCGCCGCAGCGCGCCCGCAGCCGACCCTCAAGAATCGGCCGCGCTGACGCAGCGCTGTCAAACCGAGATGCTGCGCGGCACCTGCGGCGCGATGACCGCGGGTGCGCCGACGGCGGGTGCGTCGCGCTTGTTCATTGCGGGTGTGGGTGAGGTGGACGCTGCGGTGTTTGCGGCGCTGCGTGCGGCTGGCGATCAGATGTGCAGCGAGGCGGCTGCGGCTTGCCGCACAGACTGGAACGGCAAGACTTGCCGCATCACACGGGCGCTGTACCCGGCGTTAGCCGCGGGTGAGGGTGCGGGTGCAACGCCAGGCGCAGGAACCTCACCCGCTAAGTAGATGCCGCAATCGACGCGCGTCAAACATGCGATGACAATTCGCCGCTATGACGTATTCCCTCCAACGCCGCGCCTCGGTCGCAGTTGCCACGGTGGTCGTAGCGCTGCTGGCGGCCTGCGGCACGCTGGTGAAACCGACGCCGCTGGCATCAACTGAATCTGACTGGCACGAAGTCAGGTTGCCCGGCAAACGCGCCACGCACTACGCCTGGGAGAATTTTGACGGCCGCCGCGCCATCGCGGCGCGCTCGGAAGCCTCGGCCAGCATGATGCGTCGCAAGTTGTTGGTGGCACCGAACGCGCTGAGCGTGATCAACTTCAGTTGGCAAGTTCCTGAGCTGATAGACAGTGCCGATGTGAGCGTGGCCGAAACCGAAGACGCACCCGCCAGGGTGATGCTGGCTTTTGGCGGCAATGTGGCCACGCTGCCGATGCGCACGCGCATGCTTTTTGAGTTGGCCGAAGCCGTGGGCGGAGAGGCCCCGCCCTATGCCACGCTGATGTATGTGTGGGACAGCAAGGCAGCCATCGGCAGCGTGATCGTCAACCCGCGCACCGACCGCATCCGCAAGATCGTGGTCGACTCAGGCCCCGAAGAGCTCAAGCGTTGGCGTGACCACAAACGTGATGTGGCGGCCGATTTCCGCCGTGCGTTTGGCGAAGAGCCCGGGCCGCTGCTGGCCATTGCCGTGATGACCGACAGCGACAACACCAAGTCCAAATCGAAGGCTTGGTACGGGCCGGTGACGTTGGACTAAGCCGCGCCGGCTTCAACCCACGCGCGGCGTCACCCGACGGGCTGCTTCTTTGGCATTCACCCGCGCCGCGTCCACGTCGGCGTGAAACGCCAGCGCCACGCCCATGCGGCGTTTTTTGAAGCTTTCGGGTTTGCCGAACAAACGAATGTCGGTTTGCGGCACGCGCAGCGCGTCGGCCACGCCGTCGAAGACGATGCCTTGGGCGTCCACGCCGCCGTAAATCACGGCGCTGGCACCGGGGCTTTTGAGCTGCGTGTTGACGGGCAAGCCGAGGATGGCGCGGGCGTGCAATTCAAACTCGTTTTGCCACTGTGTGGCCATGGTCACCATGCCGGTGTCGTGCGGACGCGGGCTGACTTCGCTGAACCACACGTCGTCGCCTTTGACAAACAATTCCACACCGAACAGGCCCTGGCCGCCGAGGTTGTCGGTGACGGTTTTGGCGATCTGCTGGGCGCGTTGCAAAGCGGCGGGGCGCATCGGGTGAGGCTGCCAGCTCTCCACATAATCGCCGTTGACTTGGATGTGGCCGATGGGGTCGCAGAAGTGGGTGGCTATGGCACCTTCAGGATCGACAGCACGCACCGTGAGCAGCGTGATCTCAAAGTCGAAATCGATGAAACCTTCGACGATGACGCGGCCGTGGCTGACGCGGCCACCGGCCATCGCAAAGTCCCACGCGGTTTTCACATCAGCCGGTCCGCTGAGTTTGCTTTGGCCTTTGCCGGAGCTGCTCATCACGGGTTTGACGATGCAGGGATAACCGATACCGCCTTTGCCATCCACGCCCTCGTCACCATCAATGGCCGCTTGCAACTCGGCCTGGGAATTGCAAAATCGGTAGGGGCTGGTCGGCAGGGCCAAAGTTTCGGCCGCCAACACGCGGATGCCTTCGCGGTCCATGGTCAAGCGCGCGGCGCGGGCCGTGGGGATGACGCGCACCACGCCTGCGGCTTCCAATTGTTCCAGCATGCCGGTGGCGATGGCCTCGATTTCAGGCACCACCAGCGTCGGGCGCTCGGCTTCGATCAGCGCTTTCAATTGCGCCGGGTCGCTCATGGTGATCGTGCGTGCGTGGTGGGCCACTTGCTGGCCCGGCGCGTTCTTGTAGCGGTCTACCGCGATGGTTTCCACGCCCAGGCGCTGCAATGCAATCAGCACTTCCTTGCCCAATTCGCCGCTGCCCAGCAGCATGACTTTGGTGGCTTGGGGGGTGAGCGGGGTTCCGAATCGCGTGGGAGCTTGAGTCATGGTGTTCGCGTGAAAAGAAGGCACCCGCATTGTGACGACCTGCCGACCGGCATCCAGCCACGCAGGCGTCTCAAGATCAACGCCGCTTTATCATCTGAGCCATGAATTCTGGTCTCCGTGATGTGCCCCAAATCCGCCTTGCCAACGCGCTGGCTTTGTTTGATGAATTTGTCCACGCCACGCTGAAACACCCCGACGCGGCGGCCTTGCGTGGTTTGGAAGGACGCTTCGCCGAGCAGCTGCAAATTCAACCCAGTTACTGGAGCCAGATCAAAAGCCGCTCGCGCCAAATTGGCGAGCGCCTGGCGCGGCAGTTCGAGCAACTGTGTGGCAAGCCGTCGGGCTGGATGGACGAGCCGCATGGGTTGGCCCCGGCAAAGCCGTCAACATTCCTCACGCCGTCCAAGCCCAAGCCCCCGGGCATTTCGCTGCCTCTGTCGCGGGCAGCGGTAGAACCACCCAGCCATTTGCCGCGCGACGACGACGAGCGTTTCATGGTCGGCTTGGTGCTGACCTACTACCGCCGCCACCCACAGCGGGCGCGCACGCGTTTGCTTGACTTGCTGGGAGAGGTTTTAGTACCAACCGCATCCAACGCGGCGCCCGAATCCAAACCCACTGTCGACACCCACGACAACGCCGATGCGCTGTGGGCCAGCACGCAGGCCGGTGTGGCACCGTTGAAACGGAAGCGGTAAGCGGAAGCGGGAAGCG
>JANPNT010000578.1:0-7413 GCA_031427655.1 Burkholderiales bacterium | reverse complement strand
CCATACAATCCTTAATCTATGCGAGAGACGTGACGTTAAAACACGCCGTAGTATGCGCTCTTGAGAATCTTCAGCGCCCCGTTTTCCATGCAGTAGTCGATGCCCACGTCAAACAGCATGTGATCCAGTCGCGCACGGTGCAGCTCGGCAAAGGCAATCTGTGCGGGGGGAAAGCCCATGCGGCGCAGGAAAAATAAAAGCTGGTCGATGGCAATTCGCGAAAAATAAACGCCGTCGTGACCACGTTTATTGGCCACGACGATGGTCTGGCACACCCGCAACTCGGGCCAGAGCACCGAATCGATATCAAAGGTGGCAAGATCGAGATAAGCGGAAGACCTTACCTTTTCGATGATCTCGTGCGCCTGTGTGCGCGCGTCGAAAAAGAAATAGAAATTCTTCATCGTCACCGCTTCACGCGTAACGGCGTAGCAAATGCCCGACGACACGGTGCTACCTACATTACCGATGTACATCTGCAGCTCAGTCATGCGCGCCGTTCCGCTGAGTAGCCGTGCATCCAAGTCCAGCGAAAACATGAAATATTCCCGGCTCTCGCTCACCTGCAGGTCGCATGCAATCCACGGGCGAATAATTTCAAGCAAACGCGTGATGGAGCGGCTGCGCTGCCGGCGGGCGTAGTCGTAGAAATACAGCTCCCAGCTAATGCGCCCGCCCTCTTGCTTAATGCCCCAGACGGTGCGGGCGTCTCCCAGGGCGCCACGGATGGCGGCCACCACTTCGTGAGCACCTTGCCCAATATTTTCGCTAGCAAAGCTGTTGTTGAGCAGATTCACCGAGCGCAGCTTGCCCTCAAAATGGGCTGGCGCCGGATAGTCCCAGAGGCAAAAGTCGTACAGCCGATCAGCGCGCTCTGCGAATTCGAGAACAGGGCTGTTCAGGGTCTTAGGCAACATTGAAGTCATTAGCTTAGGCGCCTGCTTTGCGTGCGGTGATCAGGATAAAAGGCATGTCGAGCTGCACATGGACAACGTTGATTGAAACAAAGCCCAAGGTGTGCAGTGCGTCCCCGTAAACATCGGCGCTGCGGTAGGAGCGAAAAAACAGGAACAACGGTAGCTGCCCGTAGGCAACTTGCTTGCCTCCGAGCTTCAGCTGAGTACGCTCAAAGATCAGGAGCGTGCCGCCGGGTGCCAGGGCTTCATGCGCCCGCCTCAAGAAATCGAGCATTTCAGCATGGGGCCAGTCGTGCAGCATCGACTTGAAGCAGATCAGGTCGCGCCCGATGGGCAGCGCCGGCTTCAAACATGCAACCTTGACGAAACCCACGCGGCCGGCTTCAGGCTCTGCAGCGAGGTGCGCGCGACCGATGTCGCAAACCACCGGCAGGTCATAGACCGTAGCTTGAAGACCAGGGTGCGCGCGGCACAGCTGCAAAACGAACTCGCCGCTGTTGCCGCCCCACGTCCAGCATCTGCCGGTAAACCGAAAAGTCATGTACGTCCATGCATGCGCCGGCTTCGTACCGCGTTAGCGCCGTGGTCAGCCGCATCCACCGAGCGGTGCGTTCGATGTTTTCGGCCGTAGCTTCCAAGGCATGGCCGTACGAAAAAAGCTTAAAGACGCGAGCCTGGGCCGCAAATGCATCTGGCTCCATCAGCAAGGCCGTTAGCAGGTGCAAAAAGTCTGGTGCCACGGACTTTGCAAAGTGAATCTTGGCTTCGAGCAAGTCGCGAAACTTCAACGCTTCCTCAAAATCGGGTGCCAGCGTTGGCGCATCCAGTGACGTACTTATCACACGGTTGGCGCGCAGCATGTCCAACAACACTGCAAGCCCGGGCGCGTTCAGCAAAAGTGCACTGCTTATGGCGTCCACATTAGCGCCGGGATTGCGGGCGAGAAGGTCGATGACGCCGGTCTCGAAGGCGCTTGCCAACGCGGTGGCGCCCCCCATGTCGGCAACGAACGCATCAACACACAGGTAAGCTCGGGAATGGCTCATAGCAGGGGCAAGAACCTCAGCCACCACGTGCACGCAGTTGCTCAGACACCGAAGCGCACGTTGCAGCGAATGCCCGCGGGAATGTGATTGCCTGGGTTGGGCAGTTCGAGCCGCACTCCGAAGGTGCCGCTGGCTGCATCAATGACGCGATCCACCACCTTGACTCTGGCCGTGTACATGCCCGTCATTCCAACGCCTAACTTCACGGTTCCGACCATGCCGTTAGTAACGGCGCCGAAGAGTTCAACGGGCACGATCACCTCTACGTTCAGTGGATCGATCTGCACGATCTTAAGAATTTTTTCCTGTGCGATGTGGTCACCTGCAGACAGGAAGCGTTCAACAACGACTCCGTTGAGCGGACTCACAATCGTGCGCAGGTTGAGAATTTCCTGCTGCTGCTTGCGCTCAAGTGTGGCCAAGCTGGTTTGAGTTTCAAGCTCATCTTTTTCGCTAGCGGAGATCAGCTCCTTGATAAACAGCTCTTCGTTGCGCTTGACCTTGCGCTGCCCGTAGGCTTCCTGCGCCGCGCGTAAATTCACAGTGGCGGTCTCAACGGTGGAGTTAAGACGCGCAAGCACCTGGCCCTTGCGTACACTGGCGCCGCGGTCCACCGTTACCTGGGCCAGCGTGCCCTCCACAGGGCTGCCCACATTGGCCACGGCCGAAGGCTCCAGCAGGCACTCCATTTCCTCGTTAATCTTCTTGCCTCGATTTCCTTTTTGAGGCTGCGCCGGTGGCGCAGTTGGTACGACGACAACGGGCGGTGCGACTTGCCGGGCGCCCGGCGCGAGGTTGGGCGTAGGTGCGGGCGATACGGTGGCTTGCGCCAGCAGTTCCGCTGCGCTCGCAGTTATAACAAAACTCGCCAGGCCCAAGGCCGTGAGCGAAGCGCGTAACAAGGCGGTCAGCCGGGGAGCGGGGGAAGGTGCATGCATGTTTTTTCCTGGAAAGCTTGATGTAGTTTAAAAGCAAGGCGAAGCTCATTCAGCGCGGCCTGAGAAAGACAGGATGTCGCCCATCTGCCGGTCAGACTTGAGCAAAGTTCTGCGAATGCGCGACTGCTGACGCTCGGTGCGTTTTTGCACCCGGCGTATCCAGCGCGCGAGGATGGCGTCGCGGTACCCGAAACCTGCCGCAGCCAACCAGCGCACCAGTTTGAAGGACAGGCTTGATACATAGGGCGCGACCAGCGCGTCCTGCAGCGACAGTAGCGCCTCGACATGGCCGGGATCGCCCTGGCGCGCACAACGTCCCGCAATCTGCCGGTCAATTCGCCCAGCTTCATGTCGCTCAGATAGGATCACATGCAACCCGCCGAGCGCAGCAGAGTTCTCGGCGATCTTGATGTCCGTTCCGCGCCCGGCCATGTTTGTAGCGATGGTGATGCGTCCGACCTCGCCGGCCCGCGCCACCACCTCCGCCTCCGCGCCATCCTGCTTGGCATTCAACACCTGATGGGCCACACCGCGCGCATCAAGCCGCTGGCTGAGCAGCTCTGACGAGGCCACCGAGCGCGTGCCCACAAGCACCGGCGCGCCGCGCGCGTGGTGCGTCAAGATGCGGTCAACCAACGCGCTCCAGCGGGCGTCGTGCGTATCAAAAATTAGGTCACTTTCGGTGCGACGCTGGCCCGGCTGATGCGTTGGCACCTTGACCACGCCCAAGCCATAGATGGAGCCAAGCTCGCCTGCCACTTCGGATGCGGTGCCGCTCATTCCGGACAGCAACTGGTAACGACGGAAAAACCGCTGGTAGCTGATGCGGGCCAGCGGTTCGCGCCGCGCCGTGACCGCGAGGCCCTCCTTGACTTCAATCAGCTGATGTAGGCCCTGGCCCCATGAACGGTCGGCCATCACCCGTCCAGTGAATTCATCAATCACCTGGATTTTGGCATTTCTTACTAGGTAGTGCTGGTCACGCTCGAAGAGGTGCAGCGCGCTCAGCGCCTGCGTCACCAGTTCTTCACGACGCAGGGTGATGGACCAAACACCTCCGAATAATTTGCTCAGGTCAATCGCACGCTGGTGGCCCGCTTCCAGAATATCGATGCTGCGTTCGCGCATCTGCACCAAAAAGTCCGTACCTTTAACGAGCTGCATTGCCAGCGCAATGGCTTGCTCGGCCAACTGGGCTTCGCCGGGTGAATCTCTTTCGGCCGAAATAATGAGTGGCGTGCCTGCTTCGTCGGCCAGCACACTGTCTGCCTCGTCCACAATGGCAAAGCTTAGGCCACGTAGCAGCAGGCGGCTGACGCGTGTCTGCCCGGGCGTGCCGCCGTAAATTTTTTCCAGGCGGAGATGAAGTGAATTGGACTGGGAACCCAGCACGATGCGATCTCGTAAGTAGTCGAACACCACGGTCTTGTTGGTGCAATAGACCACGTCGCATGCATACGCCAGCTGGCGCTGGGCATGCGTCATGTCGGACGTCACCGCGGCAGAGCTGACACCAAGCGCGTCGTACACCGGCCGCATTAGCGCATGGTCGCGCTCAACGAGGTAGTCGTTAACGGTGATGATGTGAACGGGCCGGCCGCTCAACGCCGCCGTGCAGGCCGGCAACGTGGCGGTCAGGGTCTTTCCTTCGCCAGTTTCCATCTCGGCCACCATACCTTTGAGCAGCACCCAGCCGCCGATCAACTGCGTGTCAAAGTGGCGCATGCCCAACTGGCGATCAGCGGTTTCACGTACCAGGGCAAAGGCCTGCCCTACGAGCGTATCTTCAAAGCCCAGTCGGCGCAGTTGCCGAGTAAGCTCGCGTGCCTGTTCGCGCAAACCTGCTGCGTCTAACGCACGCATGGGCGCTTCAAACGGCTGGACCAGCTGCGTTATAACCTGAACGCGCCCTGCCCGCGCCCCAAGCTTGCGGCTGATGCGGCCGACAAGCGCCTCGCCCACGCGGTCAAGCCACGCTTCAGAGCGCGATTCCTCGCGCTCGGAGTACACCGCGTCAAAACGCGCGATGGGGGGACGCAAGGCGGCGCGCAACCAAGCGCCTGCAGACGCGCGCTCGGCGGACGATGCCAGCAAAGCCTGGGCTGTGACATCACTAGACATTCATGGTCCTCACGTACAGGCGCCTGGCAGCGGCGTACCACTGCAGGCCGATGGGCTCGGGCGCGTGCTCGAAGCGCACATAAATTCGGCTTCCAAGCTTGTCCATCGACACGCCGTCTGGCAGCTTCAAGTCCAGCACGAACAGTTTTTGCAAGGTCTTGGCATCGCCGTCCGCAGCTGGATCCAGGCCGATGTGGCCTCCGCCCTGCAGGCTCAGCGTCATGCTAGGCAGCTGATTGGTGGCGCCAGGCACCTCACGCCAAACCTGCGCATCAATCACACGCGACGGCGCATCGACCGCCCTTACCTCGACGTGACGCGAACCCTTGCGAACCTTGTCGGCATTGGCCTGCAGAATTACCACGCGCACCGTGGCCGGGCCGTCAGCCATCACATAACCAAGCAACTCACCGCGCTGCACGAATCGCCCTGCCATGTTCTGCACGTCAGCCATGACGAAGGTTCCGTCGCCCGGGCTTCGCACCTCGACTTCGGCCAATCTCTGCTGTGCTAGGTCCACCGCCACCTGCGCATGCGCGATCTGCTGGCGCAGGATGTCTGCCTGCACTCGCTGCGAAAGCGCCGCGTTGTACTTGGCTTGCAAGCCCGCAAGTTCGGCACGCAGCACGGCGAGGCGCGACATCAGTTCAGGCACTTCGCTGCGTACCAGCAAATCGCCCTTTTTCACCTGCTGCCCGGGCTTGGCTTCAACCTGCATGATGAAGCCATCCACATTGGCACGTACCTGCGCTTCATCGGGTGCCCACACCACCCCTTCGCTGCGCGTAAAAGAAGGCGCCGGCAGCCAGAACAACACTAGCAAGCTTATCAGCACGACCGAACCGCTCAGGCCCAACGCCCGGCCTCGCCTCTGCTGGAGCTTGGGACTATTGAAGAGGTAGCCGATCTTCTTTGCGGCCGGCTGCAACAGCATGTTGTAAAGAGCCCAGATCGCCATCATCGCGCCAAATAGAAAAAACTTGCTGGCCACCAACACCACAATGGACAGCATCATGAACATGCGATAGAAAAATGACATGATGCTGTAGAAGACAAACCAGCCGCGCTCTCCACGCGCCACCACAGGTGAAGTTACTGACTTGACGGCAAAAAGGTATTGGTTAATCAGGTAGCCGAGGTACTCGTTGGATCGCTGCCCAAGGTTCGGAATTTCGAGGTAGTCCGATAGGATGTAGTACCCGTCGTAACGGAGAAACGGATTGCCGTTGAAGATGAGCGTCGAAATCCCGGTGATCAAAATAAGGTTGTATGCAATGGCGCGCTCGGTGCCGGGCTCAAGGTAGACCCAGACAATCATGGCCAGCGCCGCCAGAAAAAGTTCAGACAGCATGCCGGCTGCTCCGACGAGGATGCGCCATTTCTTGTCTTTAAAAGCCGACGCGGCCGAGGCGTCCACGTAGGGCACGGGCATAAGCAAAAGCAGCATCACGCCCATTTCGTGCACCTCGCCGCCGCGTGCCTTGATTGCAAAAGCATGGCCGAGTTCATGAATGATTTTCACGACCGGAAACATCAGCCACATCAGAAGCACGTTCTCGATCGAGAAGACGCGATCTAGCATGCCGTCAGAAAACGCAGGCCAGTGCATGGCCGCAAGCGCGATGGCCGTGAGCACGGTGAGGCACCACAGCGCCACGCCAAACCAGCCAAAGAGCGGCCGCAAGAGCGGCATGGCGCGCGTGATCGCGCGGTCTGGATCCACCAATGGAAAGCGCAGCGACATCGGGTTGCCGATGTACTGCAGGACTTTTTGTTTGAGGTGCTTACTGCGCCGCTCGTGCTGCTCGCGGATGTCGGGCGGTGCATCGCTTTGCAGCACGTCGGCACGGTGCAGATCCGACAGCAGCTTGATTACTTCTTCCTGCGAAGGCATGTCGTTACCCAACTGCACGCTGGCCAGATCCCAGATCGACTGCATGCTACGCTCGCCATTCATCAGACCAATTAGCAGGTTGGCCACCGGGGTGAAGCGATGGAACTTGCCGTTGACGTGGTCCTGCAGCACATACCAGATGCCGCCGCGGTATACGTGCCGGTGGATTTGCGCATGGCTACGCAGCCGTGGCCGCACCTTAGCCACCCGGTACCAAGACTCGCTAAAAAGTGATTCGGCCATGCCCCTGCCCTAGACCCATGACCATAGAGCCAGGCGCAACCAGTCAAGCATCTTGTGGGTCCACTGCCAGATCAGCAGGCGTTCGCCAACCTCAATCTTACTGATGCCTTCCATGCCCGGTCGCAGCCGCTCGCTAACCTTGCCTACGCTGGCCTCCACGCGAAAGTAGCTACGGCCCTCGCGCGAGGTGGTCACTGGCGTGACATGGCCGATCACGAGCGGAAACACCTCACCGGGAAGCGAGGTGAGCATCA
>JANPNT010000577.1:0-4029 GCA_031427655.1 Burkholderiales bacterium | reverse complement strand
GTTTTCGCCCGTCAAGATCACTTGGCGCTTCACGATGATGGGCGAGCCGCCACGCTCTTCAAAGCGCTCGGTGCCAAACGGCACGACGCCGCTGGTGGCAGCGGCTGCGGCTTCGGTGCTTTCGTCCAGCAAGCGCACTTCCAAGGTGGCGGTGCGGCCAATGATGTCCTTGGCTTTGGCGGTGTCTTGGACGCCGGGCAACTGCACCACCACGCGGTCCAGGCCCTGCTTCTGAATGACAGGTTCGGCCACGCCCAACTCGTTCACGCGGTTGTGCAACGTGGTGATGTTTTGGTTCACCGCACTGGACTGAACCCGCGCTGCGGCTTCGGGCTTCAGCGAGCCACTGAGCTTGATGTCGGTGCCATCCGGCGTTTCGGTCCATAGCAAATCTGGCAATTGGTCAGACAGCAAATTGCGCGCAGCGGTGAGCGTCGCGCGGTCGCGGAAGCGCACGTCCACGCTGTTGCCGTCGCGGGTGATGCCGGCGTGGCGCAGGTCTTTGTCGCGCAGCAAACTGCGGATGTCACCGGTCAAGGCTTCGGCCTTTTTGGTGAGCGCGGCCTTCATGTCCACTTGCATCAAAAAGTGCACTCCGCCGCGCAAGTCCAAGCCCAAGTACATCGGCAAGGCGTGCAGCGAAGTAAGCCACTGCGGCGAGCGCGACACCAAGTTCAGCGCCACGATGTAAGACGGATTGGTGGGGTCAGCGTTCAGCGCTTTGCTGATGGCGTCTTTGGCTTTGAGCTGGGTGTCGGTGTCGGTGAAGCGCGCCTTCACGGAGGTGCCTTCGAATTGCACAAAGTCTGGCTTGATCGCGGCATCTGCCAGTACCTTGCTGACTCGTTCGGTAAGAGATGAATCGATCTTGAGTGTGGCCTTGCCGCTGCTGACCTGCACCGCGGGCGCTTCGCCAAACAAGTTGGGCAGTGTGTAGAGCAAACCGATGACCAAGGCCACCGCGAGGACGGCGTATTTCCAAAAGGGATAGCGATTCATGCGGACTCTCTCGCGATGTGGGGGCGCTGGCTTTCGGTTCGTCAGCCAAGCAACCTGAGCGAGGCACACAAGCCCTCGCTGATTCGAACGATAGACGTGGGCAAAATTACTTCAGTGTTCCCTTGGGCAGCACCTGAACTACCGAGGCGCGCTGAACCTGGATCTCCACGCCGCTGGCGATTTCGACGTGGATGTAACTCTCGCCCAGTTTGGCGATCTTGCCGATGATGCCGCCTCCCATGACCACCTCGTCGCCTTTGGCGATAGCGTCGATCATGGCTTTGTGTTCTTTTTGGCGCTTCATTTGCGGCCGAATCATCACGAAGTACAGCACCACAAACATCAACAAAATCGGCAGCATGCTGGCAATGCTGCCAAAGGGTGAATCGCCCGAGCCGGTAGCGGCTGGTGCGGCCTGTGCAAAAGCTTCTGAAATAAACACGTTAATTCCTTGTGGTGACTTTTTGGACAGCCCGGCAGGTTGCCTGGGCAAAGCCTTGGAATTGTATGTTGCGTCCGGTACGCCGAACAGACTCCGAATGCAGCCTGCCTGAGCACCCGGAACGACGTGTCAGACTGCAACGCAGCTGTTCAATTCAACGCAACGCCATCAACGCAATCGCATGGAGCGCCCCATGGCCCTGATCCAGTACCTCACCCACATCAACATCGAGTTCGGCGCACGCAGCTTGCTGGCCGCCGAATGCGAACGCGTGGGCATCCAACATCCGCTCATCGTGACCGACGCGGGCGTACGTGCTGCGGGCGTGCTGGACAAGGTGCTTGAGGCGCTGCCGCCGTCGATGCGCAGCGCGGTGTTCGACGCCACCCCGCCCAACCCCAACGAAGCCGCTGTTCGCGCGGCCACGGCGGCTTTCAATGAACACCAATGCGACGGCATCATCGCGGTGGGTGGTGGCTCGTCCATCGACTGCGCCAAGGGCGTGGCCATCGCCGCACGCCACCCCGGCCCGCTCAAAACCTACGCCACCATTGAAGGCGGCAGCGCCAAGATCACCGAAGCCGCCGTGCCCCTGATCGCCGTGCCCACCACGGCAGGCACCGGCAGCGAGGTGGCGCGTGGTGCGATATTGATCCTCGACGACGGCCGCAAAGTCGGCTTCCACTCTTGGCACCTTATGCCGCGCGCCGCCATTTGCGACCCCGAACTCACGCTGGGTTTGCCGCCACTTTTAACCGCAGCCACCGGCATGGACGCGATTGCCCACTGCATGGAAACCTTCATGGCCGCGCCCTTCAATCCGCCGGCCGACGGCATTGCGCTGGACGGCTTGGCGCGCGGCTGGGCGAACATTGAACGCGCTACGAACGACGGCCAAGATCGCGAGGCAAGGCTCAGCATGATGAGCACTTCGGTGCAGGGCGCGATGGCGTTTCAAAAAGGGCTGGGTGCGGTGCATTCGCTGAGCCATTCACTCGGAGGCAAAAACCCGCGCCTGCACCACGGCACGCTGAACGCCATGTTTTTACCGGCGGTGGTGCGCTTCAACGCTGTCGCCGACAGCGTCATTAAAGAGCGTCGCATGGCGCGCATGGCCAGCGCGATGGGTTTGGAAAGTTCGGGCGACATTGCCGAAGCCATTCGCGACATGAACGCGCGCTTGGGTTTGCCCACGGGCTTGGCCGCGATTGGCGTGGAGCGCAGTTGGTTCGAGCAAATTACCGTCGGTGCCATCGCCGACCATTGCCACAAAATGAATCCGCGCATCGCCAGCGCCGACGACTATCACGCGCTGCTGGCTGAATCGATGTGAACTGAGTCGCGCTGAATTCAGTTGGCCGCAGCGCCCAGGCCGCTGAGACGCCCTGAATCCAGCTCAGTGAGCAACAAGTTCAGCGCGTCGGCGTTGTGCGGGTCTTCGGCACTGTCCAGCGCATCGACCAACACATCCCGAATGTCATCGGTGGTCACCAACTCCATGTCCCAATCGGGGAACAGCCGTTCACGCGCTTCTTCGTTCTCGCTGAAGATCACGATGTTGTCGTGGCGCGTGTCGGTTTTCAGCAAACTCAACAGCGCCGTCACGTTGTCACGCGGCCCTTCGAGCCACTGAAAAAAGATGCCGCTGCCAAACACCAACAGCCCGGTGATGCCGCGCTCAGGGTTGGAACGCCGCGAAACCTCAATGATCCGAGCCACCGCCGCGTCGTCAACGCCCATCGTGGCCCGGCTGCAATAAACCATGTTGTAGAGCAAGGGAAAAGCTTGGCCCGCACCGGGCTCGTCGCCGTGGTTGGAATGGGTGTTGCTCATGGGTGCGTCTTTCAAAATTTCCCCGCCATTGAGGATGCGGGTTTGATGCCGGAAGGTTAGCGCACACCAGCAGACCGCTACATGCTGCGTCGGTACTGCCCACCCACCTCGAACAGCGCATTCGTGATTTGCCCCAGCGAACAGCAGCGCACGGCTTCCATCAACACGTCGAAGACGTTCTGATTGGCGATGACGGCCTGCTTCAAGCGGGCCAACATGGCGGGTGACTCAGTGGCGTGCAGGGCTTGGAAATCGGCCAGGCGCTTCAACTGGCTCTGCTTTTCTGCGTCTGTGGAACGCGCCAGTTCCAACACGTCAGGGGCCGCGTCACCGTGCGGATTGCGGAAGGTGTTGACGCCGATGATGGGGTACTCGCCGGTGTGCTTGAGCATCTCGTAGTGCATGCTTTCTTCTTGTATTTGGCCGCGCTGGTAGCCGGTTTCCATGGCTCCCAAAACGCCGCCACGCTCGGCGATTTTCTCAAACTCCTTGAGCACCGCTTCCTCCACCAATTCGGTCAGCTCGTCGATGATGAACGCGCCCTGGTTGGGGTTTTTCGTTTTTCGCCAAACCCCACTCGCGGTTGATGATGAGTTGAATGGCCATGGCCCGGCGCACGCTGTCTTCGGTGGGCGTGGTGATCGCTTCATCGAAGGCATTCGTGTGCAGGCTGTTGCAGTTGTCGTAGACAGCGCAAAGCGCCTGCAGCGTCGTGCGAATATCGTTGAATCCGATCTCCTGCGCGTGCAGGGAAC
>JANPNT010000576.1:0-2056 GCA_031427655.1 Burkholderiales bacterium | reverse complement strand
GCGCTGCTGAGTTCGGTGGTGTATCTCCACTTCAGGTTGCGCGGGAGCGAAAGCACTTCATCCACCATGAACCGCTTGCCGGCGCGCCGCTCCCGGGAGGCATAGATGCTGCCCCTTCGCTACGAGAGCAGCGCTTGTGTCCCGGCCTCGATGAGCCAGGTCTTTGCGCACATTGACGACCCCACGCGTCTGGCCTCGCACATGCGCAAAGGCTCCTGGCGGATGGCAGGCGGCCAAATGAACACGGAGACCGACGCCGGCCGTGGGCAAACAGTCGGATCGCGGATCCGTCTGTCGGGGCGGGTCGTCGGTGTCGAGCTGTCGGTTGAAGAACTCGTGGTCGAGCGTGATCCTCCCCGCCGCAAGGTCTGGGCAACCACGGGCACGCCGAAGCTGCTGGTGATCGGTCACTACCGAATGGGCTTCGAGTTGTCGCCCCAAGCGAACGGTTCGATGCTCCGCGTCTTTATCGACTACGCGCTGCCGGAGCGCGCACCCACCCGTTGGCTGGCACGACTGTTTAGCCGCTACTACGCGCGCTGGTGCACCCGGCAGATGGTCGACGACGCAGTCGAACACTTTGCCACCCGGACGGCGACACACCTACCCACTTGAACTTTCCCAGGAGAACAGAACATGCGCAAACCCATGAGAACCCTGACGGCTGCCTTGACGGCCACCTGGGCGCTGAGCCTGACGGGCTGCGGCTACAACACCTTTCAAACCACCGACGAGCAGGTCAAGGCCGGGTGGGCGGAGGTCATCAACCAGTACCAACGCCGTGTCGACTTGATCCCCAATCTGGTCAGCACCGTCAAAGGCGAGGCGAAGTTCGAGAAGGACACCTTGACGAAGGTGGTTGAAGCGCGCGCCAAAGCCACATCCATCCAGGCCACGCCGGAACTGATCAACGACCCCGCGGCGTTCCAGAAATTCCAGCAGGCGCAGGGCGAATTGACGGGTGCGCTGTCGCGCTTGATGGTGGTCTCGGAACAGTACCCGAACCTCAGGGCCAACCAGGGGTTCCGCGACTTGTCGGCGCAACTGGAAGGCACCGAGAACCGCATCACGGTGGCGCGCAATCGCTACATCAAGGCGGTGCAGGACTACAACGTGACGGTGCGGTCCTTTCCTTCCAACCTGACCGCGATGGTGTTCGGCTACAAAGAGAAGCCGAGCTTCGCCGTCGACAACGAAAAGGAAATCGCGAAGCCGCCCAGCGTCGGGTTCGACTCTGCACCAGCGAAGCTCGCTGGCCCAGGATCCGGGGCGTCCAAGTGATGGCAGGCAGAGGCTTCGGGGTCAGCAGAGCGCTGCTGTCTGCAAGCCTGTTGGCATGCGCGCTGGGCTGGTCTGCGCTGAGCGCAGCACAAGTGGCTGTGCCGCCGCTGACGGGGCATGTGATCGACCAGACCGGCACGCTGACTGCGGAGCAGAAGGTAGCGCTGGAACAAACGCTGGCCGCCTTTGAGGCCCGGAAAGGCAGCCAGTTGGCCGTGCTGATGGTCGCCTCGTCAGCCCCCGAGGAAATCGAGTAATACGCGCTGCGCGTGGCCGAGCAGTGGAAGCTGGGGCGCAAGAAGATCGACGACGGAGCCATCATGGTGATCGCCAAGAACGACCGTGCCGTGCGCATCGAGGTGGGCTATGGTCTGGAAGGTGCACTGGGCGACGCCGTCAGCAAACGCATCATCAGCGAGACGATTCTGCCGCGGTTCAAGCCCAAACAGCGTAAAGCCGTTGATGTGTCTAAATGGGGCGTTAAAAATGTTTGTGATGTTGTAGGGGGTGTTGACTACAAAGGCGGTACGTACGTACTTACGTTTTCAATTCTTTTTAGAACCATTTTTTTTTTTTATTTATGTAATTAACATATTTCTCATTTGCTGATAACAATATTTGTTATCAGGTGATTTGGATTCTTTTAAAATCCTTTTTGGCCCCTCAAATGAACCGATTTACGATTACTGCTGCAGGTAAATATTCAATTTCCTTTTTTATGTATCTTTCGTTGAATATTTAGTTCTCATTGCTTGCATGAGAAAATATCTATGAA
>JANPNT010000575.1:0-18607 GCA_031427655.1 Burkholderiales bacterium | reverse complement strand
GCCCGATGGGCTTGAGCGCGTGGATATCGATCTTGTAATCAGGCAGCATCACATCGTCGGCCACGCGCATATGCACGACTTCGCCGCGACGACGCCGTCGTGATAGGCACGCCAAAACGCCGCCAGTTCGGCGGTGCCCAGGGTGGTGGCGTCGCCCACGGCCTTGCCGCCGCGCATGAAGCCGGTGCGGTGAGCGTGCCCATGGTGGACGGTGCCGCTTTGGCGATGGCCATGCCGACCAGTTGCAGGCTGCGGCCCAAACTTTGGTTGGGGTCTGCCGCCGCGGTGGACACCGAATCTGCAGCAGCGACAAACGCTTTGTTCATCGTCAAGCCCAGGTCGCTGTCGCCCACCTTGCCGTCCAGCTCGATCAGAAAGTCGCGCAGCGCGGCAAATACCAGGCGCAGCGCCGTGAACAGCGCGACCAACCCTGGCTTGTCAATGCTTGTCCTGGCATGCGGTTTCAGAGTTGGTTCTGCACGAAAAACGGCGACGCAGCCGGGGCTGCAATCAAGCGCTTTAACTCATCGTCCAGGTACAACAGCGAGATCGAGGCACCCGCCATTTCCATCGACGTGGCGAACTCGCCCACATAGGTGTGAAACACCGACACGCCGTGCTGCGCCAACAGCGCCGCCACCTTGCGGAACAGGATGTACAGCTCTTCTTTCGGCGTGGCACCCAAGCTGTTCATGAGCACTGCCACCTCATCGCCACGGGACAAGGTTTTTTCGGCAAAGCGCTCGGCAAAAATGGGCCGCAGCATTTCTTCCACCACCTCGTCGGCGCTGCGCAAAGCCCCGCGCCGTATGCCCGGCTCGCCGTGGATGCCCATGCCGATTTCCATCTCAGAATCACCAATGGAAAAAGTCGCGTGGCCAATTTCCGGCACGATGCAACTGCTCAGCGCCACGCCCATGGTGCGGGTGTGGGCGCGCGCTTTTTCGGCCACACGCTGCACTTCAAGCAGCGACATGCCCTCGGCCGCTGCCGCACCGGCCGCTTTGTACACAAACACGATGCCCGCCACGCCGCGGCGCTTGTGTTCTTGGCCCGCTGGCGACGAGGCCACGTCGTCGTTGCCCACCACCGACAGCACCTGGATGCCTTCGATCTCGGCCATCTCAGAAGCCATGTCGAAATTGAGAATGTCGCCGGTGTAATTGCCGTAGATGTAGAGCACGCCTGCGCCCTGATCGATGGCCTTGGTGACTTCAAACATTTGGTCGGCGCTGGGCGACTGGAACACACCGCCGACTGCCGCGCCGTCGAGCAGGCCCGTGCCGACATAGCCCAGAAAAAGTGGCAAGTGGCCTGAGCCGCCACCGGTGGCCAAACCTACTTTGCCGGGCACCCGTTTTTTGGCCACCAAGCAGCGCGGGTCGTTTGCCACAAAGCCCAGCTCGCGTGGGTGTGCGGCGTAAATGCCTTCCAGCATTTCGTCAACGAAGTCTTCAGCTCGGTTCAGAAATTTCTTCATGACTGTCTCCTTGTGTTGAGCGTTTTGGGATGCGCCTTGCTGCGTCTACTTTCAGCGGCGACGGCGAACCACGAAAAATGCACCGGCCACCAAAATGAAACTGCCCACCACCACGCGCTGCCAGGTGCTGGGCACGCCGACCATGATGAGCACGCTGTTGATGACCACCACCAGCAACACGCCCAGCAGCGTGCCGGTGACGGTGCCCGTGCCGCCGGTGATGCGCGCGCCGCCCAGCACCACCGCCGCAATCACGTCGATCTCCATCCCGGCCAAATCAAAGGGGTTGGCCAGTCTGTTGGCGCAGACGTGGATCAGACCGGCTACCCCGGCCAACGCGCCGGCGTAGGCGAAGGTAAAAAAGTGCACCGCGCGCAAGTTGTAGCCCAAGCGCTCGGCCACCGCGAGGCTGCCGCCTGTGGCAAAAATGGCCCGGCCCATCAGAGTGCGGTTCAAGATCCACCAAGTCAGCACGGCGGCTGATGGAAGCGCCAAAAAGAAGGCGGGCAGCCACACCCGGGTGCCGCGCGCTGAGGTGGTTTCAATCATCGAAAGCTTGCCAAAACTGTCCATTTGTTCGGGCAGGTTCAAGATCCACACCGTGCCCACAAAGGTCAGCAAAAAACCGCGAAACAGGTACTGCGTGCCGATGGTGACGATCAGCGAAGGTGCCTTCAATTGATGCACCAAAAAGCCGTTGATGAGCCCCAGCAAACCGCCGCCCAACATCGACATCGCGAAGATCAGCAACAGCGGTGCCGACGGAAAACTCTTGGCCACCCACTGCGTGACCGAGTACATCGTCAGCGCTGCGATGGCAGTGAACGACACGTCAATTCCGCCAGCCGCCAAGATCACAAACACGCCCAGCGCGAACAGCCCGATCACCACGCTGGAACGCGCTATGTCGAACAAGCTTGACGCCTGAAAAAAGTTGGGGTTGATGAACCCGACGGTGCCGCATAAACACACCAACAAAAACAAGGTGAACAGTTCAGGCCGACGGTCCAGGCGTTCACGCAGCCGCGCGAGCGCACTCACGGGCACCTGCTGGTTGATGTCAATGGGCATTACACCCATGCGGTTGCCCAGCTCGGCCTTCATGCGTGCGCCTCTGCGGGTGCGGCCAACATGGCTTCGTACAGATCGTCTTCACTGGCCGCGGCCGCGTTGAACTCTGCCGCCAGCCGACCGTTGCGCATGACCAAAATGCGGTCGCAGTTTTGCAGCAGCTCAGGCAGGTCGTCACTGATGACGATCAGCGCCATGCCTTTTTCGGCCAGCGCCTGCATCACTTTGTAGATCGTGTCCTTCGATCCCACGTCCACCCCCACGGTCGGGCCGTGCAGCAACAGCAACTTCGGCTGGATGGTCAGCCAGCGCGCAATCAGCACACGCTGTTGGTTGCCGCCCGACAGAGACTGCACCGCCAGGTCGACGTTCGGCGTGGCAATTTGCAATTCCTTGACCAACCCTTCCGCCATGCTGCGCGACTGCGGGCGGTCGAGCAGGCCAAACCGGTTGCGCAGACGGTCCAGCACCAAGGCCACCATGTTGGCGAGGATGGGTTTGTCTAAAAACAGGCCTTCGCCGAGCCGGTCCTCCGGCACGTAACCAATGCCGTGCGCAATAGCATCTGTGGGCCGCTGCAACGTCACCGCGGCACCGTCAATTTGAACGGAACCCTGAGTCGCGGGCAACACACCCGCCAGTGCCAATGCCAGCTCATTGCGGCCCGAATCCATCAGGCCGGTGATGCCCAGCACTTCGCCGGGCGCGACCCGCAGGCTCACGTCGCTGAAGTGTTTTCCGCAGCCCAACTTGCTCACTTCCAACAACCAACCACTGCCGGGCTGGCCGCTGCGGTATCGACTGCCGTCAATCGACTTGCCCGTCATCAAGTGACCTAAATTTGCCTTGGTGTAGTTGCGAATCGGGCCTTGCGCCACGCACTGCCCGTCGCGAAACACAATCACCTCGCCGCCAATGCGAAAGCATTCATCGAGCTTGTGCGTCACAAACAGCACGGCCACTTGATCGCGTTGCAAATCGCCCACCACGCGGATGAGGTTGTCCACCTCGCGACGTGTCAGTGAGGTGGTGGGCTCGTCCATGATGACCAGCTTGGCCCGCGTGGCAATGGCGCGCGCAATGGCCACGAGTTGGCGCACCGCCAGCGGCAGTTCACCCACCACCGTGTTCAAAAATTCGTCGGTGCTGGGTAAATTGACCGACTTCAATGCCCGCTGCGCCGTGCTTCTCATCAAGCTGCGGTCCAAGCGCCGCCCCAGCGCCCCGCCGCCCAGCACCAGCTGCTCCGACAGCGCCACGTTCTCGGCCACCGTCAAGTTGGGAATCAGCGACAGGTCTTGGTAGACCGTCTCAATGCCCGCCGCGAGTGACGCGATGGGTGTGAGCGATCGGTGGGTGCGGCCCTCCAGACGAATGGAGCCTTCGTCGGGCGGCTGCGCACCCGAAATGATCTTGATGAGGGTGCTTTTGCCGCAACCGTTTTCGCCGAGCAGGTGGTAAATCCGACCTCGCTGAATGCTCAGGTTGATGCCGCGCAAAGCGTGCACGCCGCCGAAGCGTTTGTGCACATTGACGACGTCCAAAAAAGGCGCGCTGGTGTTGGGTGAATTCACTTCAGCAGAGGTGGATGAAGAAGCGGCCACTCCGACCTGACGGTGCGTTGACGGGGTCATGTCAGAGTGGCTGCGGTTGCGGTTGCGGTTGCGGTGCGATTGCGGTTGCGGTTGAACCGAAAAAATCAAGCCACGATCAGAACAAGAAGTTCTTGTAGGTCGCCTTGTCGGCAATCACCATGGCGTTGCCCACCAGCAGCAATCCGCCGCCTGGGCCTTTCGTCACGCTGACCTTCTCGTAGCCCTTCACGCCCAGGTTGATGCCGTCGGTGAGCGGCTTCTTTTCCAGCAGCATCTTGGCGGCTTTGTTCATGGCCAAGCCTGCGTCTTTCGGGTCCCAGAAGCCGATGGCGGTGATGGCACCCGACTCCAGCAACTTGGCCGACGGCGTGGGCAAGCCCGTGCCCACCAAACAAACTTTGCCAATCAAACCTGCTTCTTCAATGGCGCGCCCGATGCCAATCACGTCATTGCCGGCCGAGCTTTGGAAGCCCTTGATGTCGGGGTGCTTGCGCAATACTTCTTTGGCTTTTTCGTAGGTTTTGTTGGCGTCGTCAAACGATTCGTTTTTCGCGTCCACCAGCGTCATGCCGGCGTACTTTTTGGCGTTGGCGGCACCCGCGTCAACCCACTGCAAGTGAGTGCGGCTGCCCAGCGAGCCGACAAACGAAGTCCACTTGCCTGACTTGCCCATGCACGCCGCGAGCTTTTCATTCAATGCTGTGCCGTAGGCCGCGTTGTCAAAAGCTTCGATGTTGGCGTTGGTGTTTTTCTGGTTGTCGGCCTCGTGAGTGACCACCACGATGCCGCGGTCCATGGCGCGCTTGAGCACGCCTTCAATCACCGCCGGGTCCATTGGCACCACGGCCAAGGCGCTTACTTTTTTGGCCACCAAGTCGTCGATGATTTTGAGTTGTTGGGCCGCGTCTGCGGTGGCCGGTCCGCTTTGGCTGGCGCTGACGCTGGGCGTGGTGGAGGCAAATTCTTTGACGCCCACTTCCATGCGGTTGAACCAGGGAATGCCGCTGATCTTCACCACCGTGGCAATCACGGGTTTGTCTTGGGCCATGACGGTGCCGACCGTTGCCGCCAGTGCCGCGCCGATCAAGCTAAGTTGGAATGATTTGAGCTTCATGTTGTCTCCAATGGTTGAACCCTCAGGACGCATTCTTCGGTGCAGGAGGGATCTGCAACGACGATTCAAGAAATCAAGCAGGCCGTACTTGGCGATCCACTGGCCGCTGAAAAAAGCGGCTCACATCAAAGCGGCCGATCGCCAAAAAAATCAGCAGCAGCAGGCCCCAAGCCAAGTCGCGGAAAAAGTTGGAGAAGTCTGCAAAATTCAACATGCTTGACAGCAACTGCAAGGCCGTGGCAGACAAGAACAGGCAAATCATTCGGCCGTATCCGCCCTCTGGCTTGACGCCCGCCATCACGGTGATGAGGATGGCAATCAGCAAGTACGACTGCCCATAGTCCCACTTCACATTGACGTTGCGTGAGGCAATCAGCACGCCTGCCATGGCGGCGAGCAAGCCCGACAGGCCGTAAGTGGTGACCAGCAGCCTCACCTGCGAAAACCCCGCGTAAAGCGCCGCTTTGGGGTTGGTGCCCATCAAAAAAAGCTGAATACCGAAGGGGCTGAACTTCAGCAGCACGCCCACCAACAGCGCCACCAAGCCGAAGATCAAAAACGAAATGGGCACACCGAGCAGCAGGCCACTGCCGATGGTCATCAGCGGCTCGGCGCTGCCCACCCGCACCGCCGGCCCGCCTGACACCACCACCGCCAAGCCGGTAAAAAGAAGCTGAGTTCCCAAGGTGCAAAGAATGGGTGTGAGGCCGAGTTTGGCAATCAACAAACCGTTGAATACGCCGCCCGCCACACCCACGCACAAGGCCGTGACTGTGAACAAAAACGTGAACAGCACCGGGGCTTCATCGGCGCTGGTCCAGCCTGCCACCAACGTGGCTGAAGTCACGCCTGCCAGGTTGGCCAGTGCGATTCCGGAAAGGTCAATGCCGCCATTGCCTGAGGACATGGCCAGCATCACGCCGATGGCCAACAAACCGAGCTCGGGCAATTGCCCGGCCATCGATTGAAGGTTGTAAGGGTCTATGAAGGCACCCTTCGAGATGAAAGCGCCCACCCCCAACACCAGCAAATTGATGCCCACAAGGAACAGCAACTGCGGGTCGCGCTTGGTCATGTGGTTATTAAAAGAATGCTCATGTTTACTAAAGAATGTAAGCGCGAGCCGCGAGACCAAAATCCGGAAAAACCCGCGAGCTTGCACGGCGCATCGTTGTGGCCGCTATTGACCAAGGCGCACTCAAGGCGCCGATCAGGCAAGCCAATCAGGCAAGCCAATCAGGCAAGCAATCGCCCCGGATCGCATCTAGAATTTACTAAACAAAATTTCAGGACGGACGCACATGGCATCAACAGTCAGAGACGTGGCGCAGCGGGCGCAGGTGTCGGCCGCCACCGTCTCATTGGTGCTCAACCAAAAAGGTGGCATTTCGACAGACACGCGCAACCGCGTTCTGCTGGCAGCGGCCGATTTGGGCTACGAGGCCCGCGCGCCCAAAGCGCCGCAGCCTGCGCGTTTGCAAACCTTGCGTTTTCTCAAAATTGCCCGGCACGGCTCCACCGTCAACCGCGACCACAACACCTTCATTTCTGACTACATCGACGGCATGTCCAAGCAAGCGGCAGCGTCTGGCTACAAGCTGGAAGTGGTGAGTTTTGAAGGCGCGCCAGTGCCAGACATCGTGGCCTCGCTGCGTGGGGCCGACCTGAGCGGCGTGGTGGTGTTGGGCACCGAATTGACCGAGGCCGATGTCAAGCTGTTTGAGGCGGCAAGCACCGCATCGGCCCTGCCGCTGGTGGTCATAGACACCTTCTACGACTTGCTCGAATGCAACTTCGTGAACATGAACAACAAAGACGCTGTGTTCAAAGCCCTGGCGCACTTTGTGAGCAGTGGGTTCAGCCGCATCGGCTTCATTGCCAGCAATGTGCAGACCACCAATTTCCATCTGCGACATCACGCCTTCATTGACGGCATGAAGCATTTTGGCTTGCCGTTTCAGCCCAGCGACATCGTGGTGGTGAACTCCACGTACGACGGTGCGCATCGCGACATGTTGGCCAAGCTGCGCGCCGGTTTGGTGGTGCCCGACGGCTACATCTGCACCAACGACGTCATCACCTACGGCTGCATCAAAGCCTTGCGGGAGTTTGAGGTTCGCATTCCGCAAGACCTGTCGATCATCGGTTTTGACAACTTGCCTATGAGCGCCACCATGGACCCGCCGCTGACCACCATTGATGTGTCCAAACAAAAAATCGGCAACTTGGCCATTACCTTGTTGGACGAACTCATCCGTTCTTCGGTGCGCGAACCGGCGGTGAAAATATTGGTCGGTGCCGAGCTGATCGTGCGCCACAGCGTGGCGAAGAAGCTGGTGAAAAAACCAAACGTTCGGGCTTCCCGCGCCGAGCGCGGTGAGGATGTGTCGGTGCTCTGAAAGCTCTGCAAATACAGCTTCAGTGGATGCAGGCTCAGGTCAAGCGCCGTGCCCTTTGATGTAGGTCTCCAGAAAATTGATCTGCTGGCCCATCTGGCGAATGCTGTCTTTCACCACGTCGCCAATGGACACCACACCGACCACCTTGCCCGCTTCCACCACCGGCAAGTGGCGGAAATTGCGCGACGCCATCAGCCCGGTGCAAGCCTCAATCGGATCGGCCAGCTTCACTGTCACGGGTTCAACGGTCATGATGTCTTTCACGGCCACCTGTTTCGCGTCAAGGCCTGGAAGCAGCACCTTGATGGCGCAGTCGCCCTGGGTGACGATGCCTTTCAGCTTGTCGCCCTCCAGGACCAGCACCGCGCGCACGCGGTTGTCGCGCATCAGTTGCAGGGCAGTGACCACCCTGTCGTCGGGAGAGACGCTGACCAGCACGATGGGCTGAGGTTTTTGCTCGAGACAGGTTTTGACGGTGGTCACGGTGACTCCTTCTCTGTATTTATGTTGTGAAGCGACAGGCTCGCGTGCACGTTAACTGCTTTTCCCGGCGGGTGGCGGATGAGGTTAACGCGGACTCTTGCGGACGGCACGCGCGCAAATGAAAAACGCGGTGTCAAGAAGCCGGCCTCAAGAAGGACTACGCACCGTTGAATACGTCTGTTGCCACAAACGACCGTGTAACCGTGTCAATGCGGTCAGCAAGCCTCAGCGGTGAAGACTGGAGGTGGGTTTGCCACTAGAAACCGAGTTATCTTCTAAGTCGCTGCGTACACGCGTTTGAAATGCCCTTGACTTCTCACCAGCGAACGATTACGTCTATCTTCGATTCACGGTTAGGCAATCACAAGCCAGTTCACAAGACTGCGCTCGGTCGAATTGTCGACTGAACTGCGCCCTGCGTCATTCTGACCGGGGCTTTTAAGTTATCTCTCTGGAGTTTCATATGCACGACATCATCGACACCGCTGTGGCGGCTGGTACCTTCAAAACACTCGCCGCTGCAGTGACTGCAGCTGGCTTGGTTCCTACACTCAAAGGCACCGGACCGTTCACGGTTTTTGCGCCCAGCGACGAGGCTTTCGCCAAGCTGCCTGCTGGCACGGTTGAAAGCCTGTTGAAGGACCTTCCCAAACTCACCGCCATCCTGACGTACCACGTGGTGGCAGGCAAAGTCATGGCGGCAGACGTCATGACCATGGACGGTAAATCGGCAGCCACCGTGAACGGCGCTGCTTTGAAAATCAGCACCACCGGCGGCGTGAAATTGAACGGTACGGTCAACGTGGTTGCGACCGATATCGAATGCACCAATGGCGTCATCCACGTCATTGATTCGGTGTTGTTGCCCGCCTGATAGGCCTGCTTGTTTTCGAGGGCCGCCGTAAGCTGTTCGCTGGCGGCCTTTCGCAGACGAGGCTTACAGCCCGCAAGCATCTGCTTGCGGGCTGTTTTACTTTTTGCGATGACGAAGCAGGAACTAACGCTGACGCGCAGGCCGCAGCGAGCTACCGTGTTCCGTTGGACATCAGGCTTTCGGTTCTGCGATGCCTTCGTGGGCCATCAGGCGCCGCAGCACTTCTTCTAGGAACTCGCGGCAATGGCCGCTGGCGCTGTACATCATGGCGTGCATGGCGGCGTCTTTGATGTTCAGGCTTTCGCACTCCAGGCTGTAGCGCTCAAATGCATTCAGTTTCATCAGCAAGTCGGCGAGGTGGTTCGGGCATTCGCACTGCACCTTGGACGGCATCTGGCTCAGCTCATGCAAAAACGCATCGGCATAGCGCTGCGGTGCAGCCGAATGCATCAAGATTTGCGAAAACGCGGTCGGCGGTGAAGGCTCGATGGCCAGGCCAAGCTGACAGATGCGCGCCAGTTGCGCCGGGTCGGTGGGCGCGGCCAGCGCAATGACGTTGGCCGCGTCGAGTCGGGCCAAAACCTGCCGGTTTGCAAACCCGTAAACCACGATGACGATAGGTGACTTGGTGGCCGCGCGCAGCTGCCGCAGCGCTGCGGGCAAGTTGTTGTTGACCATCGGCACGTCAACAATCACGGCGTCCACCGACGGCAGAGCTTCGAGCTCCAGCGCAGCCGTTGGCAGTGCCGCCAGAACGCTTTGCACACGCACGTCGGAACGCGCCCGCCACGCCACTTTCAGCACCGACCCCAAGGCCGCGCCGCACACCAGCACGCGGCAAGAAGTGGCGCGTGCCTTCACAGCTTGCGCGGGCGCATTTTTGAAGCGCGCTTTGATTTGCCGGTCGCTCAGCGAGGCCACGCTGCTGATGGCGTGCCCCGCGTCTACGGCGTCTTTGACCAGCGCCAAACGCTCGATGTCGGCGCGGCGGTAGAGGCGCACATTGCCCGCATTGCGCGTGGGCGTGACCACTGCGTGGCGTGACTCCCAAACGCGAATGGTGGGCACGGGGATGCCGGTCAGCGTGGACACCGTGGCAATTCGGTAAAGGCCGTCGATGGTGGTGTTGGAGGCTTTGCTTGCGTTGTTGACCCTGCTCGGGTCAATGGCGTCAGCACCGGTGGCACTGCGGGACTTAGCTTTCATACATCAAGCCCCGCTGACAGCGCGGGTCCGTTCTAGGTTGGCGAGATTTATGGATGAACATGCCCGCCATGTGAGCAGCTCGAGCGTGCTCGGGAGGGGGTTGGCGCAATTCAAGCGATACGCACCGCAACGCATCGCATCTCATCGCATTGTCAAGGTAACCGTGGCCTTTCTGCTTGACGGCTTCGCTCCAGCAACACCATGTGCGGCAGCGTCAACGCGGCCAAACCGACGAACACGAGCTGCATGACCGACGGCTGCAGTGGCCTGCCGCTGGACAGCGCAAAGCCCACTGCCAATGCGGCCAACACCGCCAACGTCGGCCACAGCGCCATCCGCAACGCCCCTTGCACCTGCGCTGCGGGCAGGCTGCCAACGGTGCGCAAAATGTGTCGCGGGCTGTGCATGGCGCAAAAGTAGACCGTGAATGCGACCAGCGGCGTCGCGGTCACGGAGAGCACGCTCAGCGCCAACATCTCAAATGCAGCGAACCGCGTTTGTCTGGCAAGCCAGATGCACGCGATCAGGCTGGCTGCAAGCCAAGGCCAGGCGAGTTGCTCCAACACGGGCACGACGACTGCCGCGCTTTCAGGGCCCGTTAGCAGGCCGATCAAGCGTTGCAGCTCCGGGCCGTGGGTGAGGGCGGGCAAGACGATCACGGCACCGCCGTAAAGCATGCGCACCCACGCTGAAATCTTCGCTTCGGGAGTCTGGGGGGTGCTCGCAAAGCCTGCCAAATCACCACCAAAGTGCAGCGCAGACCCCACCAAAAACGCGCACAAGAAAATTGTTGGCGTCCACCACCAAAAGCCCACGACCGCTGCCGCCAAGCCGACATAGAGCACCGAGAAAACAGCCCAGCCTTTCAGATTTTTCAGACTGAACAATTGGCGCGCAAAAACCACATCCAAGGCACCGTGCGGCATGCCCAGCAACGCGAGCAGCACTGCGGCCGCCACGAGTTCATTCGGGGCCGCCAACTGGCCGCCGAACAGGGTGGCCGCCACCGCTGCCAACGCCAGCGTGCAAAAAGCCAGCCCTTGCCAGCGCAGGCCCGCGCTCATGCGAGTTTTTCTCGCAGCCCCGCACGCTGAACCGAGCGCCACAGTTGGCCCAGAAACAAACCGGTCGGTAGGCTGGCCGCCACCGCGACTCGGTCTGCCAAGCTGGCGCGGTCGCTGAGAAAGCGTGTGATGCGCGGCGTGGAGGCGCGCTGAAAAAGTCGGGTAAACAGCTCGGGGCCGCGCTCGGGGTGGCTGCGCAACACATCAAGGAACAGGCGGTCCATGAAACGGGTCAGCAGTGGATCGGGCAAGTGCCCTACCGGGTCGTGGCCGCTGCGCAGCGCCGCACTGCAGCCGTCGGCCCAGCGTTGAATTCGTTGAAATGCATAGCCGCTGGCAGGCCGCGCCGCACCACTCATCAGGCCGACACGCCAGTGGCCGCTGCCGGGTGCCAACGGCGGGTTTTCGGCGGCCTGCGTCAGGCCAGACGGCAGCAGGCCCATCGGCAGGATGCCCGACTCCGTGCGCACCACGCGGCTGGGCGCGGCACCGCAAAAGCGCTCCACCGCCAGCTGCTGGCGGTGCGCGAGGTCGGCTGCCGCGTGCGGCTGCGGGTCGAACAGCGTGGTCTCGATCAGCGCACGATGCGGCGTCAGCGGCAACACGTAGGTGAAAGCCACCGCGTCAGGCAGATCGTCGGCAAAGTCCATCAGCTCAACCCGACCGGGGTCAAAAACCGCGCTGTCGCAAACCAATTCCTCGCCCAGGAAGGACTGCCACAGCATGGCACTGCCACGTTGCGCCGGGCCCGGCGGGCGGGTGTCGATGACCTGCTTGGCCGTCAATTCACCTGCTGAGGTGGTGATGCGCCAGCCGCCCGGCACCGACCGCGGCGGTGCAAGCACCGTCACGCCCAACTCGAGCCGCACCGCGCCGCTGACGGCCATGGCGCGCTGCGCATGTTGGTAAAAGCTGCCTGACTCCAGCAGCTGGTAAGGCGTGCGAGTGCAGTCCACCTGCACCACGCCGGCCGCCGAGCGCAGTGCCACATGCGACCAACTGCGTTTGACCAATGACTCAAAGCGGTGCGGCCCCATGCGCCAAAAGCACCAACTGCGGTCGTGTTGGTAGGCAGGCCTTGACTCCAGCACGGTCACATGCCGACAGATGCCAGGCTGCTGCGCCAGCCGCAACCCCAGGCTCAGGCCGGCGCAGCCGCCGCCCAGCACTACCAGGTCCAGGTCAGTCGACAAAGCTGGCCTGCATCGGCACGGCAGTGCCAAGGTATCGTGAAAAGTCATGCGGTGCGCAGGCGGGCTGCGATGCCATGTTGGGAGGCCGTCTCAGACACATGGCGTCGCGCACGGCTTGCACGGTGACCGCCGCCTTGCGCACGGTGTTCACGCTGGCGCGCGATGACCAGCAGTCGGCGTCGCGCTCACGCAGAACCACGCCAATTTCACGATACAAACGGGCCGCCACCAAAATACCGCCGCGTGCGCGCTGCGGCAGGTAGTGAAGGCCCAGCTCCGCGTTGGCGTAGTAGCGGTCGGCGAGGTCTAAAAGTGTGTGCACCGCCTGCCCGGCTGCAGCGCGCACCGCTGCGGTCGGCTGTGCGAGTGCGGCGGGTTCCAGCGCGCCTGCCAAGCTGGCGGGCAGGTAGCGTCGGCCGAGCAGGGCGTCTTCGCGCACGTCGCGGCAAATGTTGGTCAGCTGCATGGCGATGCCGAGGTCTATGGCGTGCGGCGAAGCGGCTGGGTCGGTCACGTCCAGCGCGGCCGACATCATTTGTCCGACCGTTCCTGCTACTTGGTAGCAGTAGCTCAGCAGCTCGGGCACGTCGGCCATCCGCACGCTGCCCAGATCGCTTTCGACGCCTTCAACCAGATCGAGCGGAATGGCCGGGGTGATACCGCAGCGATTCATCAACTGCAACATGTCGCTTGTCGCGGGGTCGTCAGACAGCCCGGTTTGCAGCGCTCGGCGAACTGTGGCCAGGGCCGCCCTTGCCGCTGCGGGCGATGTGCATTCGTCAACCAAGTCATCAACGCGCCGACAAAAACCGTAAAGCCGCGTGGCCCGCTCGGCGTGCGCCGCACTCAAGAAACTGCGAGCCCAATGAAAGCTGGGTCCACGCTGGATCAACAGCTGGTCTGCGACACCGTAAGTGCCTTCATCAGCGGCTTCGCTTTTTTTGTTGTCGGCACTGAGAACCGCGTTCATACAGCCTGCCCTTCCTGGCGCACCACCATCTCAGCCACAGGCACCAAGGCGTCCACCACCTTGGCCGAGCACAACACGCCCGGCAGTCCCGCCCCCGGGTGTGTGCCCGCGCCTACAAGGTAGAGGTTGCGTATGCCTTCCGCTCGGTTATGAAACCGAAACCAAGCCGATTGCCGAAACAGGGGTGCGACCGAAAAGCCAGCGCCGTTCACGCTGAGGTAGTCGTGCTGGAAGTCATTCGGCGTCATGCAGAACTCGGCTGTGATGGTGTCGGTCAGGCCGGGCAGCAACGTGGCGTCCAGCGCCTTGACAATGCGGTCACGCAGCCGTGGGCCTTGCACAGCCCAGTCAATGTCAGCCTGCAAGTTGGGCACCGGGCACAGCACGTAGAAGCTTTCGCAGCCGTCTGGCGCGAAGCTCGGGTCAGTGGCAGTGGGTCGGTGCACGTAAAGGGAAAAGTCTTCACTCAACACCTTTTTGTCGAAGATTTCTTCCAGCAATTCGCGGTAGCGCGCGCCCAACCAAATGGTGTGATGGGCCACGTCGGGGTAAGTCTTGCGAGTGCCAAAGTACAGAACAAACAAACCCATCGAGTAACTGGCCGCAGACAACTTCAAGCGCGAAGACCAGGCTTGTTGCGCCTTCGGAATCATTGATGTGTAGAGGTGTGCCGCGTCGGCGTTAGAGACCACCAAGTCGGCCGGGATGATGCCGCCGTTGGCCAGCTCAACGCCGTTGGCCGCACCGGCCTGCACGCGTATTCGGCGCACGGTCGTGTTCAACTGAACCGCCACACCGCGGCGTTGCATCAAGCTGCCCAGGGCGCGTGTGATGGCACCGGTGCCGCCCATCGCAAAAAACACGCCGTGTGCGCGCTCGAGGTAGTGAATCAGCCCGTAAATGCTGGTGGTGTCAAAAGGGTTGCCGCCCACCAGCAAGGGTTGAATCGAAAACGCTTGGCGTAGCTTTTCGTTCTTCAAAAACCTTTTCACCAAGCCCCAAACCGTTCGGTCACAGCGCAGTCGGATCAAACTCGGAATCACACCCAGCATGGTGCGCAAGCGGTCAAAGGGTTGGTCTGACAACTGTGTAAAACCGATCTCGAAAATGCGTTTGGAATGCGCAAGCAATCGCAAATAGCCCTCGCGGTCTTCGGGGGAAATTCGGCCAATTTCAGCCAAGGTCTCGTCCAACGTGCCGCCGTAGTCGAAGTGGTCTCCGTCGGCAAAACAAAACCGGTACCAAGGCGTCAACGGCACCAAGTTGACGTGGTCAGCGAAGCGTTCGCCAAACAAAGCGAACAGCTCCTCGAATAAAAAAGGCGCGGTGATGACCGTCGGCCCGGCGTCGTGTCGGAAGCCGTCGCGCTCGAAGACTTGGGCTCTGCCGCCCAGTTGCGCGCAACGGTCCAACAGGGTGACGCGGTACCCCTTGGCGCGCAGCCGCAGCGCGGCTGCGATGCCGCCGAAACCCGCGCCCACCACCACCGCATGAGGCGCGTTGGCAGTCCATCGCAATGCGGCCTCGGGTGGTCGCGTTGGGGCGGCACGGCCTGACAGTGGGATCGTCGCGTAGTCGAATTTCATGATGATGTTGGGTCGAGCGAGAAGTGTTTAGAGGTGCTCAAGGAAGCGGCCGACAGGAAATTGCCGACCGCGCTTGAACCCTTATCCCTTGGCCGTTTCGACCGCAGATTTACGGGCGGCAATCATGTAGATCAGCACGCCGAATACCGCCTTCGCGACCACGTCCGCCACCGTGTAGCCAACCTGCACTGCCGTCGTTGCCGCCCCGCCTGTGAAACCAATCATCGGAAACACAAAGACCAAGGGGTAAAACAACCACGACACCACTGTCAGCGAGCGTGCAGCGCTGACCAAGCCGCGTGCCTCAATGGGTTGCGACGCGATGGATTTTTTAAGACCAATGAACAGGTCATAAACAATCACTGCAAATGGCACCATCGCCAGCGACCACCAAATCCAGCGAGTGGTTGGATCCGACGAAATTTCGCCTGGGTAGCCCAACACCACCATGAGCGCTGCGAGCAAGCCCAGCTTCGTGGCTTTGGCCATGGTTTCAGCGGCAGAAAGACGCATCACCAAGATCAGCTCGATCAACAGCAGCGGCACCGTGAGCAGCCAATCGACATAACGGTAAGCGTCATTGAACCTGGTACCAGTCTGCTTCATCGTGCCATCAACCAAGGTGTAAGCACCTTCCCAGCTGGCGAAGATGCGAACGTAGTGATACAGCGCGATCAACGTCACCAGCCCGGTAACGGTGAGCGCGGTTCGGTAGGGCGCAGAGACTTGCGAGCGCGATAAGAAAAAGAAAACAGTGGCCGCACCCATCACGGCAATCGTGAAAGAGAAGGCGTTGTAGACAAGGCTGAATTGCCCGGGGGAGATGACATCCATGGAAGCGACACCTGAGTTGAGGAACGCAGATGCTAAAACGTGTTTATGTTTTGCATAGGCTTTACATCTTCAATTCCGCTTCACAGACAGAGGTATGGTTTTGGCTCCGTGTGCTGGCGCGCTCGCTTTTCTTGAACGCACGAACTCGTGTGCTTGCCGCACGCTGCGGCTCGGCAGATTGCCTGAGCAGGCTTTTCGCGGCGCCGATCCCGAGCCTGGCTTCAGGCCATCAACGGCACTTCACCGCCGACCATGCCTCGGTGCAGCACGCGGTCGTAGGTGGTGTTTTCATGGTCTGCCCGGTGCATGCTTACTCGGTTGTCCCAGATGAGCACATCGCCTGCTTTCCATTGGTGGCGATACAGCAGGGAGCCTTTCGTGCTGTGCCGGTACAGCGCCGAGATGATGCGAACGCTGGCGGGCGCATCAACGCCCGAAAGCTCGCTGCAGCGCTTGGGGGTCGACAGATACAGAGCCGTTTCCCCTGTGATCGAATGGCGCCTGAGGAGCGGCTGTCGGGTGCTTTGACTTTGGCCGTCCAATCCGGTGGCCTGATGCAGCACCGTGCGGCCGATCAAAAACTGGCGCACTTTTTCTGGCAAGCGGGCAGCCGCGCCAACTTGGTCGCTGAACAGCGTGTCACCGCCTGTGGCGGGCAACAGCACGGGCCTCAAGGCCGTGAAAGCGGGTGGGCGCAACACGTAACTGGTGTCGGTGTGAAACACGCTGCGCGCCGGGGTGAGCCTGCCGACGTTGGAGACGATGTTCAAGTCAGGTGCGCCTTCAACCGGTGTTTCACCTTCTGTGAATGTCATGGCCCCAAAGCCGTTCAGAAACTGCACGAAGTCGGCATCGTCAAGCGTTTGATTGCGAAAAACCACAACGCGCGAAGCGGCCACGAGCCGCGTCAGTTTTTCGAACAACGAGTGCGCTGCAGAGCTGGCGATGAGCTTGATGTCCAAGCCACTCACCGCAGTGCCGAAAGGCAAAAGTGGCGTGCTGATCATCATCAAACCAGCATGGCCAGCACGCGGGCATCGAGCTTGCCGTCTGCGGCCAGCAGGCTGTCGCACACCAAGTCGGCCTGCCAGAAGTCTTGGCCCCCGGATATGTCGCCGGGCGTGGCCACCACCTGCAAACCCGCACGCTTGGCCGACATCAAACTCACGGCGGTGTCTTCAATCGCAAGGGCTTGTTCCGGCGCGCTGCCCAAGCGTTTGAGGGCCGTTAGATAAGCTTCGGGCCAGGGCTTGCCGCGTGTGACTTGGGTGTTGGAGCCGATGTAGTCAAAGTCGCTTTTGAGCAAGGCGTCGCCCGCAGACTCAAAAATCGCATCAATGTTGGGCTGGTTGGTGGTGGTCACAAAAGCCAGCTTCAAGCTGCGGTCTGTTGCCCATTTCAAAAGCTCCGCCACGCCCGGCCGCAGCGGCGTGCGCGTTGACGACAATTCGTCGCAGGCGATCTGAGTCTTGCGGCTGTGGATGCGCTCGATTTGTTGCTGCGACAAGGCAGTGCCGGTCGCCGCTGCCAACATCTTCAAGCGATCTTGCCCGCCCGATTGATTAAGCAATTCGGCATAAATTTCGCGCGTCCACACCCAGTGCAGACCCGCTTCTTTCAGGGCTTGGTTGTAGGCGCGGCGCTGTACATCGGATGTCTCCATCACAGCGCCTATCGAGCCAAACATCAACGTGGTTTTGAGCATGGTGCGGCCTTGTTGAAAACAAACGTGAATCTATATCGTTTTAGCCTGACAGGAAGTTAAGAAGCCGTGGCGGCTTGGGCCATCACGGCGCGCTTACGCAGTTGTCACAAGCGCTGGCTTCAAGGCTTCATTTGTGCTGCACTCGGAACCCCTTGCCAAGCAGTGCAAAGTCGGCCTGTTTGCGTCTCGAATGCTTACGCCTCGATTCGGCGCACGCAAGTGGATGCCCTTGCGCTCGCGCTCGCGCTCCGATGAAAGGGCTGCGAGAACGCGCTCTCAGCCGGAAGTCGTCGGGCCAGCGCCGTTCGTGTTCCTCATGTCGTTGCTACTGGAGAGGGCCGGCAGAGGCCGAAGTTTGCCCCTCAAATCCGCCCCACACACCCCACCGCGCCACACTGGCAAACCAGCTTGCCTTCGTGGTGCGTTTCGCCGTAGTTGACGGTGATCTCCTCGTTGATGGCAATCGTGCGCAGCGCGTAAAACTCAACCCGGCCTTGGCGTAGGCACAGGCGTGCATTCGGCGCACAGGAATGGTTGGTGTAGCGCATCGGGTCGCTGGACTTGCTGAAGTCGATGGCGCGTTTGCCTGACACCTCGACGATCATGATTCGCTCGTGCCGGGTGGCGCGGATGCGAGCGTCGGAGACGCTGATGGATTCGCCTCGGATCTCACCGATCTTCTTCAGCTTGAGGATGGGTTCCTTGTGCTCACTTAAGCAGAGCAGCGTGGTTGATTCGGAGCCAGCTTACGGCGATTTCAGAGAATTCGCTCAGCGCTGATTTCGCATCCCGCAAATCGGCCTCGGTTCGCTCAATCCCCGCATACTTTTGATTTCGCACGTCTCGGATGGCGTCAAGCCGGTCGAAGGTTGCCACGCCTGCGCCCACCGCAGCGCAAGCCGCCTCCAGCACGAATGCGTGGTGCCCGTCGACCGAACGGGACTTCCATCCTTCGGCATTGAGCACGGCCAGCGCCACGAAAAATGCCGCATCGTAGGCAGCTTCGAAGCGGGTTCCGAGCGACACAGTTTTG
>JANPNT010000574.1:0-8376 GCA_031427655.1 Burkholderiales bacterium | reverse complement strand
GTTGAAGAAAACGCCGTGCATGGTTCCGATGCACTGGAAGCTGCAAGGGGTCTCCGCAGGCGTCAGCGGCTTTGCCTTTACCTCAGTTGGGTGACGTCAGGGCCCCTGAAACCTTGCATCCTGCGCTGTGGCTGGGGCATCAGCTGGGTCGCCATGTAGACGCTGCTGTGCCCAGCGGATTCACGCTGCTTGACGCGCAATTGCCCGGTGGCGGGTGGCCGCGTCGGGTGCTGACCGAGCTGCTGTTGCCGCACCCCGGTGTGGGTGAAATCCGCTTGCTGGCACCGAGCTTGGCGGCCACTCAGCGCAGCGGCCGGCTGGTGATGGTGTTTGACCCACCTGCTCAGTTGTCGGCGCAGGCGCTGGCGGCTTTGGGCTTTGATGTGAGCGCCTTGTTGGTCATCAACACCCGCTCGCGCGTGATTCCTGGCACCGACAGTTTGTGGGCGTTGGAGCAGGCTTTGAAAAGCGGCCATGTGGGCGCGGTGCTGGCGTGGTTGCCGCCTCGGCTAGGGGCGGAGCGCCTGCGGCGTTTGCAAATTGCCTCTCAGGCGCACGACGGGCCGGCCTTTGTGATGCGCGAGATCGAGGCGCATCGGCGCCCTACCGCCGCGCCGCTGCGCTTGGGTTTGCGCCCCGGTGGTGCCGATGTGTTGAGCGTGAGCGTGCTCAAGCGCCGAGGCCCACCGCTGTCCACGCCGCTGCGCTTGGACTTGCCACCGGTGCTGTCGGCGGCGGCGCGCAACCGAGCGAACTTGGGCGCGGGGCAGGGCTCAACGCGGACTGAATCTAAGACAGGCGTTGAAGCCGAATCTCTGCACGCCGCCACTTTCGTCAACTTGGCGCCAAGTTGAATACTTTTCAGCGACCTTTGGCTTCACCACTGAGCCGGATTCAAGCCGTACAGCGCGCTGAATTCACGGTAAACCTCGGGTGCTTCTGCGGCCAGGTCGGCGGGGCGCTCGAAAAACACTTCGCTCGCCACCGCAAAAAATTCGGCCGGGTCGGTGGCACCGTAAACGTCGATCACTTCTGACGGTGCGTGTTGAAGGCGCGCAAAGGCGGCGTCCATCACGCGTTGCCAACGACGGCGTAGCAACGGTGTGGCGCGCCACGGGCGGCCGTTGGCGGTGCCGTCGTCTTGGTCAATTTGATGGGCAAATTCATGCACCACCACATTGCGCGCGTCGTGCGGGTCGGCTGCACCCGCCAGCGCGTCGGCCCACGACAACACCACGCGGCCTTGCGACCACGACTCGCCCGACAACGCTTGGCGCTGCCCGCGCACCACGCCCGGACCGTCTCCTGAACCCACGGTCTGCTCACGTTCCACCACAAACGCGCCGGGGTAAACCAAAACTTCTTTCAAGCGCGGATAGAAATCAGGCTTGTCAAAACCCAGCAATAGCAAACACGCTTGGGCGGCAATGGTCACGCGCACTTCGTCGGTAATTTCTTGACCTTGGCAGCCAATGAAGGGTTTTTCAGCGATAAAAACTTGGACATGCCGCTTCAATCGAAGTTGCAAATGGGCAGGCAAGCGGGCCACCAAGGGAACACGCCGACGCAGGATGCGCCGCCACGCCGCTGGAAATGCCGACGCGCTTTGGCGTTGGCGGCGTCGGGCCAGAAGCCGTGGCTGTGCCATCAAACGCAACGCCCCCAGCATCACGGCCAGCGTGAACAAGATCACGGGCCAAGCGCTGACTGCGGTTGCTTCATTCATGCCCTGTACATGCGACCGTGCCTCTGGTATTCAATCCTTCAGATGGGTGCTGCTCGGACCGATAAAACGGTATAGCGAACTCGCGAACCAAGGAACCACATGGACGCCATCAGTTTGAACACCGTCAACAACGCATCCAGCGCCGACCTCAGCACCGTGCAGGGCGCTGCGGCGGTGTCGGTGATGAAAAAGGCGATGAACCTGCAAGCTGCGTCCACCTTGCAGTTGATTCAGTCTTTGCCGCAACCGGCATTGGCCGCGTCGGGCTGCTTGGGGACGCAGGTCAACGCCTTTGCTTGACCTGGTTCAATTTGCGCTTTTCAGCGCACGCGTTCCCATTGCTTTTGATCCCAAGAGTTGCGCTTTGCCGTGCAGCGCTGGGTGGGCGTCTCTGCTTTTGGCCTTGGATTTTTTGCGTGCCTTTGCTGACCACTGGCGTATCAAGAACCCCGTCTTGTTGGTCCGGTAAAAAATCTCCCAAAAGCCAGGTGGTCGGCCACGAAATCGCGGGTTGTTGCCGTAAGCCACGTCAATCACACCGTGCCGCGCGCAGGCCGCGAACTCTTTGACGCGCGCCAAGCTGCTGCACTGCACGATCACATCGGGAGCGCTGGCCCGCAAAGCACTTGGCAGGCGGTGGAAGTGATCGTCTGGAGTCTCGCCGTCAAGCACCTCAAACGCCGTCACACGAGCGCGAAAATCGATGGCTTGGAAGTCCTGCGCACTGTCGGTTCGACCTTTGAATTGGGTGCTGCGCATGCGCCGACGCGCCACGAAAAGCACGCCCGACCACAAGAGAGTCAGGCAAGTGCGCGTCCAAGCGTTCGATGCCTTGCTTTGCGATTCAAGGCCAGGACAGCCCAGATAGTTAACGGCAGGCAAACCATAAAGCACGATCACGCTGCACTGCATTTGCGCTTGCGTTTGTGCCCAAGCCACCGGCTCACGCACATGTTCTGGAACGCTCCTCGCGTCTACCAACACCATCACTTTTACGCTCGGAGTTATCGTCTTTGGGAAAAAATCTGCGAGCACGCTTGGCGCATTGAAAATCGATGAAAGCGCAGCAGGCTGCACTTCAAACTGCGCACAGCGTCGGCGCATGGCGCAGACCTCGAAGCGTTGAAAAGACGGGTGATTTGCGGTTTATCCAAGCCCAAGCCTTTTGCCGAACACGCTTTGGGCTCGCCAAGCGTGTTGTCAGGCGCACGGCTCAAGCTGGCCCTGGATGCACCTGCCTTTATCGCAAATGGCGATGCGGCAGCCTCGCTTATCTTGAAGGTCTACTTCTCAAAGCCCCTGCACGATGGACATTGCATTCCTGGACAAAATTTGATAGCAAGAAGTGGCCGTGGCTGGCGCGCCGCGCGAAAAGCCCTGTTTCCGTTCACGCCGCCCGCGCGCACCGGTGAGCGCGGCAACACCTCGTCCGAACACTATTTCTTCAGCGAACACTGCTGGACGCGCTTGTTCCGAAGGAATGACCAGGCCGTGACCGCCTGCGTGCCCAACCGGCTTTTCTACACAGGCCACATGTCCTTCGGCGCCAGCATTCAACTGAGCGCGCGCTCTGTGCTCAGTTACCTGTTTGGCAGCGCCGGCAAGATTTATGTTTTGCGAGCTCAGCTGCCGCAGTAGTGAGCAACTCATTGACTGGTTCTCAAGTCAGCCGCGGTGCAGCCGACATACCCCCGACCAAATCACTCACGCCCCGGGTTCGTTTGGCCTGCGCCACAGCGGCCGCTGGCCTGGGAATTTGGCTGCTGGATGCGCGCGTGATCCATACCGGCTTGCCGTGGGTTGACGCGGCAATCGCCTTTGCGCCGCTGTCCATCGCTGTGACCTTGTTTGCCGTGGCGGGCATCTCTAACGCCATCAACATCATCGACGGTGTCAACGCACTGGCCTCGGTTTGCGCTCCTACCATGTTGACCGCCACCGCCCTTGGCGCGCTTTTCCAAGCTCACCGAAGCCGTAGGCTTCAGTGCTGAAAAAGCGGCCTCTTTGCTTCTGGGTTTCTACCGGCACTTGAGCTTGCACACCATGCGCACCGATGCGCTGGACCGCTTTGGCAACGCACTGGAGCAACGCACTGGAGCAACGCACTGGAGCAACGCACTGGAGCAACGCTACATCAAGGCGCAAATCCACAGCATGATGGCGTCGGCTGGGTTGAAAAACATCGTGTTCTCTGACAAAAGCCTGTACTGGTGCGGTGTGGCCTACCGCAGTCAGTGACCGGCCCTCGGAAGGTCGCCAAGCACCGGTCCAGGCAACTAAGAGTTTCGCCGAAGCGCCTGCTTATTCGGTGGTGGTTGTCAACCAACGCAATTACGGTTGAGTCTCAAAGGCCGTGTGTTTTCGGCCTGACGGCCATTGAATCCAGGGCTCCAACAGGTCGTAAACCGGCTCGGCTCGGGTGCTAATAAAGTGACCCTCCATCAGCCGAGGGAAAGACTTCAAACCCAGTCGGTCCACATAGCGCTGAACCATGTCGAAGCTCAGCTCGTTGAGCTGAACCAAGACCAAGCGCGAAGGCTGCTTTGAGTTCATCAGCTCAGCCATGGGTGCGGTCAAGCAACTCGCGGTAGACGGTCATGGTGTTGGTGTGAACAGCGTCGATGCCAAACATTTTTTGAGCGCGAGCGCGGCCGGCTTGGCCGTAGCGGACGCGGCGTTCGGGGTCTTGAATCAGGGCCAGAAGCGTGCTGGCCAAAGCCCGCGCGTCAGCCACGGGAACCAAGTCGCCGGTGATGCCCGGGTCTATCGCGTCACGGCAACCGATGGCGTCGGTGGTGACCACGGCACAACCCGCCGCGGCGGCTTCCAGCAGCACGCGTGGCATGCCTTCGCGGTAAGACGGCAAACACACGATGGCCGCGCGGGCATACAGCGCCACCATGGTTTTCGGGTCATGCACGTGGCCCATCCAATTGATGTCCCCGTCGTTTTGCCACGCCTCGATCATCGAGCGCGGCACCGCGCTGGGGTTGTCGTAGTCGGCGGTGCCGGCCAACACAAAGCGCCACTGCGGGGCTTGGCTGCGCAGCAGCCTGGCGGCTTCTACAAACTCGACCACGCCTTTGTCGCGAAGCATGCGAGCGGGCAGCACGATGAGCGGCTCACGGCCGTCCAGGGGCAAATGAACGAAGTCATTGAGCACCACACCCGATCCAGCGATCAAACGCACTTCGCTGCTCCATGCCAAGCCGCGCGATGTCACGGCGGCAGCGTCGTCTTCGTTTTGCACGATGACGCGCTTGTTCGGGTGGCCGTAAGCCCAATGCGACAAATGCTCGTAGGCCGCGCGGGCCCAACGTCTTGACGCACTGGCCTGGCCACCGGTGTAGGCATAGCCCATTCCCGACACCGCCAGCACCAAGGCGGGCACACCGTTCAGGCGCGCTGCCAAACCGCCGTAGAGCACACCTTTCGGTGATGCGCAGTGCAGCAAGCTGGGTTGGAAGCGGCGCACGTACAGCACCAGTTGGATGAAGCCAATCAACTCTGAAAACGGGTTCATGCGGGCGCTGCGAAACGACAGGCGCTTGGGTGCGAGGCCCGCTTCAGTCAACTTGGGCAGCGCTTGCGCGGCCAACGTTGCGCTGGCTTCATGGCCGGTGCACAGGCCGACGGCGTAGCCCAAACGGCGCGCGCACTCAGCCACCGACAAACGATGCGACTCAAAAAACGACGCGTTGTTGACCACGTACAAAACGCGCTCGCCCTTACTCGCCGTCGCGGTGTCAGCACAGGGGTGGTCAAGGCGTGCGAGCGCAGGCGCTAGCTCAGGCGCTAGTTCAGGCGCTAGCTCAGGCACTAGTGCCGCCAGCACAGCGCTGGCTTCGGCGGCGGTGGTCTTCACGCGTCAGCCCAGCGACGCTCAAAAACGAATTGGTTGCAGCCCAAGCCGCCCGCACAGGTGCGCATGCGAGTGAGCACGAAACCTCGCTCACGGTGAAAGTTCATCACCGCCTCGGGAGTCGACATTTCAAACGGCAGTCCGCCCACCCAGTCCACCACGTCGGTCCAAGCGCTCATGCCGCGTTGGCCGGTGTTGGAGTACGCGTTCCAGCTTTTCAGCGGGTTGCCTTTGAGGGTGTCAATCAGCACCTTCGGGCCCCAAAGAAAGGCGGCGCAAGGCCACAGCACCAACCAGCGCAGTGAGGCGGGCAGGGCGTTGTAAATCTGTTTGGTCTTCAGCCAGCCCTTGCTGCGCCAACCTTGCTCGTTGTACAGCGCAATAAAAAGCTTGCCGCCGGGTGCGACGCGCGCTGCGGCGTTGTCAGCGGCCAGCCACTGGTTGCCGGTGTGGTGCAACACGCCCCACGAATAGACGATGTCGTAAGTGCCGATTGGCGGCAGCGTGTCGCTTTCCAACACCGAGCCGATGGTGGTGGTCCACAGCGGATCGGTCGGGTGAAAGCGTTGGCGCAAACCTTCGGTGCATGCCACCGAGTTGCTGTCGTAGTCGAGCGAGTGAACGCGTGCGCTCAAGCGGCGTGCGGCCAAACTGAACAAACCGCTGCCCGAGCCGATGTCGAGAAAAGACTTGTCGTTGAGGTCTTTGACGTCCAAGAAGTGCTGCAACGACGCCATGGCCTCGCCGATGCGGCGCTCGTCGAGCAAATTCAAATAGCGTTTCCAATTGGCACCGAAACCGAAGCGCTCTTTGCCGTCAATTTCGAGTTGGTGCTGTGCGGTAAACGTCAGCGCGGAGGCGTCCGTGGTGGTGTTCATGCGGGTTCCCGAGATAGGCGCGCTGCCAACATCGGCATTGCGAACCGCATGTTCACCGTTCGGTACAGAGGCTTATCTTGGAAGAAACACGGCGTTTCCGCCTTTCAAACTGAAGGCGCTGCCTCGATCCATCGAAATACGCCGCAAGCTCAGTGCTTTTTGTATTGGCCGTTGCCAAACAGCACGTCGCGTGCGGCATCTGTGGTCAGCGGCTTGCGGTGATGGGCCAGCACCTCAACGGCCCGGGCAACGGCGGGGCGGGCCGAAATTTCGTCAAACCAACCGCGCAGATGCGGGTAGTCGGTCCAGTCAATTCCCTGATTCTTCCAAGACCGCAGCCACGGAAAAATGGCCATGTCGGCAATGCTGTACTCGGCCCCGCCGATGTACTTGCTTTTGGCCAAACGGGTGTTCATGACACCGTACAAGCGCTTGGCCTCGTTGGTGTAACGGTTGTAGGCGTACTCGATTTTTTCGGGCGCATAAATTCTGAAGTGATGCGCCTGGCCCAGCATCGGGCCGACACCACCCATTTGAAACATCAACCACTCGAGCACTTCGAAACGTTCGCGCGTGCCAGTGGGCAAAAACCGGCCCGTCTTGGACGCGAGGTAAAGCAGGATGGCGCCTGACTCAAACATCGAGATCGGATGGCCGTCTGGCCCTTGCGGATCGACGATCGCCGGGATTTTGTTGTTCGGGCTGATGCGCAGAAAGTCGGGCTTGAATTGATCGCCCGCGCCAATGTCGATAGGTATTGCACGGTAAGACAGCCCGCATTCCTCCAACATGATGTGCACCTTGTGACCGTTGGGTGTAGGCCACGAATACACTTCAATCATGCTCAGATCTTTGTCATTTTTCATGGCTCGTCAGCTCCTGAATCCACAGGTGATATCGACGCGCTCACGCCAATTTCTGGGGTCTGCAGTCACTCTATCTCACACCGGGGCGTCATGCTGAAAGCCCTGCAGCGTTGGCTCGGTCCGCAGCGCAGCGCACGCCCGGCTAGCACCTCCGTGGTCTCGGCGAACCCTTGGCAAGAAGTGGCCGACTGGGCCGACCTGAAACGATTCACGTTCAAGCGCACGCGCGATGGCGGCGGTTTTGTGGTCGACGGCAACTCAAACGCCCAAGCCTGGCGCTTGGAGTGGGGTCCCTCGCAACGCGCCTACATTGATGGCAATGAGCTTCGTTTTCGCATGGAACTGCGGCTGCCCAGCTCGCTGCAAATGCTGGTTTTGAACCGCGCTTTGCTAGAGAGTTTGGAGCGTGAATCCTTCGAGCGTTACACCGAAGTGAATCAGACCCAGGTCGACGTGAGCACGTCTGAGGAGATGCGTTGGGTGGCCATGTTTGCGCCTTCCGAATTGACCGGCCAGCGCGCATTGCGACCGCACTTCGCAGCCCTGTCCAGCCCTCTGATGCATGTGGAGTCCTGGCTCAATGGTGATTTGGCCGCGGCGCTTTTGCTCGCAGGTGCCAGCGTACTGCCGAAAGAAACACCGTGCGTGTTGATGACCCTTCGCGGCCGTGCCTACATGCGCATGGCACTGGCACAGCCGAAGGCTGCGACTCTGGACGCGATGACCAAAGTTTTTGCCACCGCCTGTACTGAGGCGCTGCGTGTGTCCACCAGCAGCATCGACGCCACAGCCACCTCGCCGTCCGTCGCGGCCTACCAACTCGCACCCGTCACGTCGGCTTGGCAAAGCCATGTGGAGTCTGAAAAGTAAAAAACCGCTGGCACCGTAAAGCGTCAGCGGTTGGTTGAAGAGCGTTGAGCCGAAATTTGCTTCAGGCGTATCTCAGGCGTATTTGCCCAACTCCAATTTGGCAATCGAGTTGCGGTGCACTTCGTCCGGGCCGTCGGCAAAACGCAGTGTGCGGGCCATCGTATAAAAGTAGGC
>JANPNT010000573.1:0-4194 GCA_031427655.1 Burkholderiales bacterium | reverse complement strand
GACGCCATGCTGGCGCAGTTGGTCGGGATCTCGCTGAGCACCCATATCGGTGAAGCCGCCTACATCCCGCTGCGCCACAGCTACGCTGGTGCGCCTGACCAATTGCCGGTCGACGAGGTGCTGCAACGCCTGCGCCCTTGGCTGGAAAACCCAGCCGCGTACAAGCTGGGCCAGAACATCAAATACGACACCCACGTGCTGCAAAACGCGGGCATTCATGTGCGCGGCTATCAACACGACACCATGCTCCAGAGCTATGTGCTGGAAGCGCACAAGCCGCACAGTTTGGAAAGCCTGGCGCAGCGTCACCTCGGCCGCAAAGGCTTGAGCTATGAAGCCCTGTGCGGCAAAGGCGTGCATCAAATTTCTTTCGCGCAGGTGGAACTTGCCAAGGCCGCCGAATACGCGTGCGAAGACAGCGACATGACCTTTCACGTGCATCAAACCCTGTGGCCTTTGATCGAAGCTGACAGCGGTTTGCGCTACGTGTACGAGCAAATCGAAATGCCCACCGCGACCGTGCTGCAAAGCATCGAACGCACCGGCGTGTTGATTGCACCTGCCACGCTGGCTACTCAAAGCAAGCAACTCGGCGAGCGCATGTTGGCGCTGGAAGCCGAGGCTTACGAGCTGGCAGGCCAGCCTTTCAACATGGGCAGCCCCAAGCAAGTGGGCGAGATTTTGTTCACCAAACTCGGCCTGCCAGTCAAGAAAAAAACCGCCACTGGCGCACCCAGCACCGACGAAGAAGTGCTGGCCGAATTGGCGGCCGACTACCCGCTGCCTGCCAAGCTGCTGGAGAACCGCAGCTTGTCCAAACTCAAAGGCACTTACACCGACAAGCTGCCCTTGATGATCAACCCGGCCGACGGCCGCGTGCACACCAACTACGCCCAGGCCGTCGCTGTGACGGGCCGCTTGTCCAGCAACGACCCCAACCTGCAAAACATTCCCATCCGCACCGCAGAAGGCCGTCGTGTGCGCGAGGCTTTCATCGCGCCGCCGGGCTGTGTGATTTTGAGCGCCGACTATTCGCAAATTGAGCTGCGCATCATGGCCCACCTCAGCGACGATGCGGCTTTGCTGAAGGCCTTCACCGAGGGCATGGACGTGCACCGCGCCACCGCTGCAGAGATTTTTGGTGCGGAAGCCGCCGCTGTCACCAGTGAGCAGCGTCGCTACGCCAAGGTCATCAACTTCGGCCTCATTTACGGCATGAGCGCCTTTGGTCTCGCGGGCAATTTGGGCATAGAGCGCAGCGCCGCGGCGGCCTACATCGAACGCTACTTCGCGCGCTACCCCGGTGTGAAGCGCTACATGGACGACACCCGCACCAGCGCCAAAGCGCAGGGCTATGTGGAAACAGTTTTTGGCCGCCGCCTGTGGCTGCCCGAAATCAACAGCCCCAACGGCCCGCGCCGCGCCGGGGCCGAACGTGCCGCCATCAACGCGCCCATGCAAGGCACCGCCGCCGACCTCATCAAGCTGGCCATGATTGCGGTGCAAGCCGCGTTGGACGAGCAACAACTCGCCACGCGCATGGTGATGCAGGTGCACGATGAGCTGGTGTTCGAAGTGCCCGAAGCCGAGTTGGCCTGGGCGCGAGTTGAAGTGCCCCGCATCATGGCGTCGGTGGCGTCACTCAAGGTGCCGCTGCTCGCTGAGGTGGGTGTGGGGGCGAATTGGGATGAGGCGCATTGAGATGAGTCTTGACCATCGCCTGAAACACCCGACCGTGCCGCTGCAGCACACGGCAAACTTTTGGCGCTGACTTTGGAGTGAGCGATTCATGCCTGTTGCTGCCCCCAATGAAACGGGGCCGGTAACCAAGGCGACCGGCCCCTCTTTACTTCGATGTCATCGGCTCATCGGCTCATCGGCTCAGCGAGCCGATGACACACCCGATGACATGTGCCTTACCAGCAGCACGGCATCAAGCCGCCGCAGCATGCCAAGCCAACGCAGCACGCGCCTGCGGCCATGGCGGATGCGGAGCCGAGCAGCAGCAAAGCACCTGCTGACATTTGAGCAATTTTCGATTTCATGATGTGTCCTTGATTTATAAAAATAGCGAATGTTTTGGGTCTGCACACGCAAACGATCTCGGCGGTCGCCAATGGCGCACTGAGAAGACCGGCGAAAGCGGGCTGACGGTGCGCGATGGCACTGCCGCATTCGGGCCTGGCACCTGCTCACGTGGTTTGCCTTGCGCGTGGGCTACCGGGCAGCCTGCGCAGTTCGTGGCAACGCACATGGCAGGCGCGCATGCCTCGGTGCAACATGACCCGCCGCCGCAGGCCATGACAGCCGTGCTGTGCAGCAGGGCTGCCACACACAGAATCACAACGGCGATGAAGGATTTTGGTTTCACCCTCCAAAACTACTTGAAATGCACTGTGAGGGTCGGTTGAGCTTGATGTGACCGCGTCCACATAGTGGTCGGCCTTGGTGCTTGTCCGGCCTTCCACGGCAAGGTTCAGCAGGTACATTGCTCATCGTTCTTCAGCCCCCGCTTCAGCGCAAGCGCAGCATCCACGAGCAGTGCCCCATGAAAAGTGACATCGAGATTGCCCAAGCCGCCACCCTGCGCCGCATCACCCCCTTGGCGCACGAGCGCTACGGCATCCCCGACGATCATCTTTCGCCTTACGGCCACTTCAAAGCCAAGCTGTCTTTGGATTACGTCAACTCGCTGAGCGCTCAATCTGACGGCAAGCTGATTTTGGTTACCGCCATTTCACCCACCCCCGCCGGTGAAGGCAAAACCACCACCACGGTGGGCCTGGGCGATGCGCTGAATCACATCGGCAAGAAAGCCATCATTTGCTTGCGCGAACCGTCGCTTGGCCCGGTGTTCGGCATGAAGGGCGGGGCGGCCGGCGGCGGCATGGCGCAAGTCGTACCGATGGAAGACATCAACCTTCATTTCACCGGCGACTTCTCGGCCATTGCCTTGGCGCACAACCTGTTGTCGGCCTTGATCGACAACCACATTCACCATGGCAATCCCTTGGGCTTTGACGTGCGCCGCATCACCTGGAAGCGGGTGATGGACATGAACGACCGTGCGTTGCGCGACCTCACCGTTGGGCTGGGCGGCCCGGCCAACGGCTACCCGCGTGAAGACGGCTTTGACATCGTTGTGGCGTCTGAAGTGATGGCCATCTTTTGCTTGGCCACCAGCCTGGCTGACCTCAAGCAGCGCCTGGCCAACATCGTGGTGGGCCACACCGCTGCGCTGCAGCCGCTGCGCGCAAGCGACCTGAAAGCGCACGGCGCGATGGCCGCATTGCTAAAGGACGCACTTGCCCCCAACGTGGTGCAAACGCTGGAGAACAACCTGGCCTTCATCCACGGCGGCCCGTTTGCCAACATCGCTCACGGCTGCAACACCGTGCTGGCCACGGCCACCGCCTTGAAGCTGGCCGACTATGTGGTGACCGAAGCCGGGTTCGGTGCCGACCTGGGCGCTGAAAAATTCATTGACATCAAGTGCCGCAAATCGGGCCTGCGGCCTTCGGCCGTGGTGTTGGTGGCCACGGTGCGCGCGCTGAAGTACCACGGCGGCGTCGAGGTGAAAAACGCAGGCGTCGAAAACCTTGACGCCTTGCAAAAAGGCTTGGTGAACTTAGAGCGCCACATTCGCAATGTGCGCGACCACTACGGCCTGCCTTGCGTGGTGGCCATCAACCACCGCACCGAAGACACGCCCGCCGAAGTCGAGCTGCTGACGCGCAGCGCCTCGGCGCACGGCGTGCAAGTGGTGTTGGCGCGGCACTGGGCCGAGGGCGGCGCGGGTGCGGCCGAGCTGGCACGTGCGGTGGTCGCGCTCTGCGAGGCGCCGGGCACGATGCGCTTCGTCTATGCCGACACCGACACGCTGTGGCAAAAGGTCAGCGCCATCGCGACGAAGATCTACGGCGCGATCGAAGTCACCGCCGATGCGAAGGTGCTGGCGCGCATCGACGCGCTGCAGGCGCAGGGCTACGGCCACTACCCGGTGTGCATCGCCAAGACGCAGTACTCGTTCTCGACCGACCCGAAGCTGCGCGGCGCGCCCAGCCACCACGCGCTGAACATCCGCGAGGTGCGGCTGGCGGCCGGGGCCGAATTCGTCGTCATGGTTTGCGGCGACGTGATGACGATGCCGGGCCTGCCGAAGGTGCCGTCGGCGCAGGCGATCGACGTGGATGC
>JANPNT010000572.1:0-2142 GCA_031427655.1 Burkholderiales bacterium | reverse complement strand
ATGCTCGGCCCGGTGGCTGCCAAGATGGGCATCAACCAAATTTGGTTTGGCGTGCTGCTGTGCGTGAACATGCAAACCAGCTTCATGCACCCACCGTTCGGCTTCGCGCTGTTCTATTTGCGCGGCATCGCCGACACCTTGTTCAAGAACGGTTCCATCCCTGAAAAGGTCAAGTCCAAAGACATCTATCTCGGTGCCATTCCGTGGGTCATCATGCAGTTGGTGTTGGTGGCCATCGTGATTTTCTTTCCGCAAACCGTCACGGTTTTCTTGGACAAAGAGGTCAAAGTTGACATCGACAAAGTCAAGATTGAAGCGCCGAACAAGTCGGACTTCGGTGCGACCAAAGAAGGTGAGCAAAACTTGGACGAGTTGTTCAAGCTGACACCTGCGGTTCCTGCAGCCAGCGCAGCCAAGTAGAACAAGTGGCGGCCGAAATCCAGCCACCGCAGCCGAGCGTCGAAGGTCCGGCCTTCACCTGGCTGGTCAAGGCCTTGGCCAGCGCCTTGGTCGCCAGCTTGGCCTACTACGGCTGGCTGAGCAAAGACTCGATGCTCAGCCAACAGTGGTCGTGGACAGCCTTGCTCTTCATGTTGGGTGCGGCCAGCTTCGTGGCGGTGATTTACTTTTGGATGCTGTGCAGCCGAACGCGCGTCACCTCCACCGGCATCGAACAATCTTGGGTTAGCCCCAAAAAAATTGCCTACGCCGACATCACGCAAATCAAATTGATTCACATTCCCGGCCTGGCGTGGTTGATTTCGCCTCGGCTGGTGGTGAAGTCCCGCTCGCTCGGATCAACCGTTTTTCACACCGCTGATTCGGCGGTATTGAACGCCTTCAAGCGTCTGACTTCGGGGCAACCTCCGCTGGAATCTGCGCCTGACTGACGAGAAAAAAAGCCCCGCAGAGCGGGGCTTTTTGACAAGGGTAAAGCGTGTGTGCCTACAGCTTTTGCGCTTGCATGAAGTCGTCGAATCCGGCTTCGGCAAAACGAAACCACAAGTTTTGGTCGCCGCGAAACTTGGAATAGTCCGCGTAAACCTTGGCCCAGCTCGGGTTCTTGGCAGACAACTCGGCGTACAGCGCGATGGACTCTTTGAACGCCAGTTCCATCACGTCTTTAGGGAATCGGAACAGCTTGGTACCGCCGCCCACCAGTTGCTTCAACGCAGCCGGGTTGCTAGCGTCGTACTTGGCCTGCATGTCCACGTGCGCATGCGACGCCGCGCATTCGACAATGGCCTTGTAATCTGGTGACAGCGCAGCAAACGCCTTGTCGTAGATGAAGAAGTCGAGCTGAGGGCCGCCTTCCCACCAGCCGGGGTAGTAGTAGTTGGGCGCCACTTTGTTGAAGCCCAGCTTCTGGTCGTCGTAGGGACCGACCCACTCGGCCGCGTCGATGGTGCCTTTTCAAGCGCCTGATAAATCTCACCGGCCGGCAGGTTTTGCGGCACGCCGCCCATGCGCTCGAGCACTCGGCCGGCAAAGCCGCCAATGCGCATCTTCAAGCCCTTGATGTCGGCGGCGGTTTTGATTTCCTTGCGGTACCAGCCACCCATTTGAGCGCCGGTGTTGCCGCCAGGAAAGTTGACGATGTTGTACTTGGCGTAGAACTCGCGCATCAGCTTCAAGCCGTTGCCTTCGTACATCCAGGCCGTCATTTGGCGTGAGTTCAAACCGAAGGGAATGGCGCAACCCAGCGCAAAGGTTTCGTCCTTGCCGAAGAAGTAGTAAGGGGCGGTGTGCGCCATTTCAACGGTGGCCGCTTGCACGCCGTCCACAACTCCAAACGCGGGCATCAATTCACCGGCGGCATGGGTCGAGATTTGAAACTTCCCGCCCGTCATGTCACTGACTTTCTTGGCGAAAACATCAGCGGCACCGAAAATGGTGTCTAGCGATTTGGGGAAGCTGGACGCCAAGCGCCACCGCAAGTTGGCTTGCGCGTTGACGACGGCAGGTGCAGCACCGGCAGCGAGCACGCCTGCGATACCGGTCTTCTGAATAAAGGAACGACGTTCCATAGACATTGAAAATCTCCTGTGAGCTAGGGTAGACAAAGGAATCAACCAACTTCCCACTTTAATTTTAGAAGTCGGCCTACTGCCGTTTCACAGGGACTTACCCGTGCGAAACAGT
>JANPNT010000571.1:0-1808 GCA_031427655.1 Burkholderiales bacterium | reverse complement strand
AGTGCGGCTCATCGACGCCCCTTGGCTGCAGTCGCAGGGTTCAGTCCGCTGGCGGGACTTGAAGCTGCCGTGGTGGCGGGCGCAGATCCCAATCCCGATCCCGATCCCGAAGTGATGGCGTCCTGCGCAGCGGCGTCAGCGCCCACCACCAATGCCGGCAACCGCACCCCGCGCAGACCTGCCACGCCAACAGGTGCGGCAGTGGCAGCCGCTGCAGCAGTGGTACTGGCTCCTGCACCTGCGCCGCCACCGCCTGCAGCCGCCGCGGAACTGGGCGCGGGCGCACCAGGCTGGCTGATAACGCGAAGTTGCACCGTCACCACGCTGGCACCGTTGGCCCATGCCAGCTCATAGAGGTTGTCGCCCAGCAGCTTGCGTTTGGCCGCTTCCAACATCTTCGTCAACGCGAAGCGACCGGGCTCGTTCAGGATGTCCACCGTCTTGCCGTCAAAGGTGATGGCGGTGATGCGCGCGCCCGGAACGGCGCTGGGGTTAGGCCAAACGAATTGCTCCCAAGTGGCAGTGGTGTTGCGATAGCGAAGCTTTTGACCATCGATTTCGATCGTGTACTCCGACAAGCCTTGCGAGCCTTGCGGCAAGATTTGGAACACCGTTTGCGACGCATTGGGTGCGGTGGCGCTGCCGCCCGTCGATGATCCGGCGCTGCCACTGCTGCCGCCCGCGCTGCCACCGCCGCCTTGCGATGGTGCCGCGCCGCCCTCGAGCGGTGCAATCCAGCCGGCAAATCCGGCCACGAACTCAGGTCGCAAGCGCACGCCGATGTCGGCCCAAGTGCGAGCGGTGAGCGTGTCGCCGCGACGCACAATGAGCGGAGTCAGCGTTTCAGTTGTGAACTTGGCCACGGTGCCTTCGGGGCCGAACACCTTGGCGATTTCTGCGGGTGCCGCTTCGATTTTGGAACTCGGGTCGAACGGGTATTTGGTCGCCAAAACGCGCTGAAAAGGCTCTTGCACTTGAGCAGCCCAAACACGGTTGACCTCGGTTTCGGTCGGGCCGACGATGACTGCAAAAGCCTGCATCAAAGGCCGCACCAGCAGCGGACGCAAGGTGGCGCGGGCGGTGTCGGTCATGCCCACCAGCATTTGCTCGTCCACGTAGCGCAAGGAATCCGCCAGTTCAGAGCCTGTGGCAGCCAGTGTGCCGGCCATCAATTGGCGAGCGGCCGGACCCGGGTCGCCCTGGGTTTTGACTTGGTTGTATTTGGTGCGCACCTTTGACAAGGTGTCGAGGTACCCGGCCAATTGCGTGGGGGCGTTGTCGCGCGACATCATCAAGCGCGACAGCACCGCAAACTCGCGGCCTATCGGGCCCATCGGGATCTCGGCTTTTGCCCCACCGCTGAGATTCACGTTGACGTCCACGCGCGATGGCGCTTGCCGCAAGATGGACTGCTTGAACCACTCCATCACACCGCGCTGCGCGGTGCCCAAGCGCTCGTTCAGCAGCGACGGGTTGTCCCAAGAGGTTTGATCGAACAGGGTTTGCATTACCTTCTTGATAGGCGACTGGGCTGGGTCGCCCAAGCGGTTCATGCGCACGACTGCGGTCTCAAAGTTATTGAAGTCCGCCACTGAAATGCCTTGCATAAAGCGCTGCCATTCCTTCACGTACTCAGCCTTGTACAGCTCGGTCAAGGCTTTGCGAATCTGCTCCGGGCTGCCTTCCAGCGTGAGGTCATCACGTGCTGCAACCTTCAACACCCAGTCGGCGCTTTGCAGCTCTTTGGTGGCCGCTTCTTTGAAGGCTTCCTGGATGTAGCCGTCCCAGGCTTCACGGGTGAAGGTGCC
>JANPNT010000570.1:0-3199 GCA_031427655.1 Burkholderiales bacterium | reverse complement strand
GCCCGCAAGTCCCAGCGGCAGTCCTGTAAGCGTTGGTTTTCGCATGCCAGTTTTCACGCCCCCGTCACATCGAACGCTGACAGTTCGGTATCGGCAAACGAGATCGCTTGTCAATCATTCTTGGAGACCCACCATGTTGCGCAAAACCCATTTGATCGTGTCGCTGGCCATGTTCGCCAGCGCCTGTGTTGCGCTGCCGTCGCATGCCAAGGACATCGGCCTGATTGCAGGCTCCGGTTGGAACACTTTTGATGTTGACCGCAACGCCGTGGGCACCAGCGTGTGGGCAGACATTGCGAACAACTCTTTCGAAAAGTTGTTTTTTACCTTCACTGTTGACACTGGCTTCACGGCCAATTTGACGGTGTTGGACGGGGCGTTTGCGGTCAACACTTTCGCTGTATTCAATGGCAGCAGGCTTCTTGGAAACACCTCGGCGGTGGCTGTGGTCGATCAGGCAGCGGCCAGCTTCTCATCAAGCTACGACTCAGCCCTGCTCGATGCCGCCTACAGCCGCGGGGTGTTTGCATTCGGGGCTGGAACCTACCGCATCAACGGTGAGCTCTTGCAAGCCGGCCTGGACACCGGTGTGCCAGTGTTTGCGACCGAAGCTGCCCTGAGTCTGACGGTGTCTCCCGTGCCCGAGCCATCTTCGTTCGCCACCCTGCTGGCGGGTTTGCTGATGGCTGCCTTCGTGCTGCGCCGCAAAGACCGCTGAGCTGACCGCGCACCTCCCCACATTCCCAGGAGTCACTTCATGAAAAAAGCCATCTCACTTTCGACGCGTCTGCTTGGATGCGGCGCGCTCATTGCCGCCTGCCTCAACGCTGACTTTGCCGCGAATGCGGCCACCGTCGCACCGCCCGCCCCTTTCACCGTCAAGCTCATCGGCTTCAACGACTTTCACGGCAATTTGCAATCGCCGGGCACCCTTGGGCAAAACACCCTGGTGCCCGCCGCCGGCCGCCCCGCAGTGGGTGGCGCCGATTACATGGCCGCTTACGTGGCGCGCATGAAGGCGCAGAACCCGTTGAACGTGGTGGTGGGCGCAGGCGACTTCATCGGCGCCACGCCGTTGATCTCGGCCTTGTTTTTTGACGAGCCCGCGATTGAAGTGCTGAACAAAATTGGCGTTGAATTCAACGCGGTCGGAAATCATGAATTCGACAAAGGCAGTGCCGAATTACGCCGCTTGCAAAACGGCGGTTGCAAACTCATCGACGGCTTGCCCGACGCCAACAGCTGCAAAGGTTTGGGCTCGGGTGCACCGGGCACGTTTGACGGCGCACGCTTCAAGCTGATTTCGTCCAACGTGATTGAAACCGCCACCGGTCGTCCGCTGATGGCCCCTTACGGCATCAAAACATTCAATGGGGTGAAGGTGGCTTTCATCGGCATGACGCTGAAGGCCACGCCCACCATCGTCACCCCCAGCGGCGTGGCGGGCCTGGAGTTTCGCGATGAAGCCGACACCGTGAATGCGCTGGTGCCGCGCCTTCGTGCGCAGGGCATTGAATCCATCGTGGTGCTGGTTCACCAGGGAGGTTTTCAAACCAGCCCGAACGTGGGCGACATCAACGGTTGCGACGGCAATCTGAAAAATGCCAACGGCACGGAGTCTGACCTTGGTGCCATTGTCAAGCGCCTGGACAACGCGGTGGACTTGGTCATCAGCGGCCACACGCACTCGGCCTACAACTGTTCGGCAGGCACGCTGGATGTGAAGAGCGTGGGCGGCGTTACCGTGTCCACACCGCGCCCTACGGGCTTGGCCAATAAAGTGGGACGCTTGGTGCCCACCACCAGCGCCAGCGCCTTTGGCCGTGTGCTCACCGAGATCGACCTGACCATCAACCCCGCCACGCGCGACATCACCGCCGTGGCTGCGACCAACCGCTTGGTAGACCGCACCGACTCGGCCATCATCGGCGCGGTGGCCCTTGACCCCAGCACGACCAACATCGTCAACGGCTACAACGCGTTGGTGTCGCCGCTGGCCAATCGCGTGCTGGGCACCATCACTGCACCGCTCACGCAAACCGCCAATGCTGCCGGTGAAATGCGCGCCGGCAACTTGATTGCCGATGCGCAATTACAAGCCACCCAAGCCACCGCCAACGGCGGTGCGGTGATGGCCTTCATGAACGCAGGCGGCGTACGCAGCCCCGGCTTCATAGCACCGGTGATTGCGCCGGCCACTGCCGGTATCTACCCCTACAACCTGACTTACGGCAACGCTTTCACCACGCAGCCCTTTGGCAACAGCTTGGTCACGATGACATTGACCGCGCAGCAAATCAAAGACGTGTTGGAGCAGCAGTTCGTGGGCTGCCTGGGTCAGCTCACACAGCGCATCATGCAAGTTTCCAACGGCCTGCAGTACTCGTGGAACGCAGCCAATGCGGCCTGTTCCAAAGTGGTTGACGTGAGCTTCACGCCCACCGACGTCAGCGTGACGCCACCAGTGAGCACCGGCCCCACCGAACAAATCGTCTTTGGCGGTGTGGTGCAAAACCCCAGCAAAATCTACCGTGTCACGGTCAACAACTTCATGGCCACCGGCGGTGACGGCTACACCGTGTTGTTGGGCGGCCTGAACACCCTGGGCGGTGCCCAGGACATTGACGCCTTGGTCAGCTATTTGCAATCCGGCTACAAAGCACCCGCAGCACCCTACAACCCGGACGACGCCGCGTTGAAAGCGCCGCGAATCAGGAAGCTGCCGTGAACGAAAAACGACGCACTGCTCAGCGATGGCACGCGGCTCGGGCTGGTGCTGCAGCGGCCTTGCTGCTGCACTTGCCGGTGGTGGTGGCGCAAGATCGTGGTCACGACCCTGACCATTCTCATGCGCAGAATCCCAAGCAGGGTCGGGCTCCCGCTGCGGTGACCGACCCTCGAAACGACAACGAATCGATGCGCGAGCGCGCCGCTTTATTGCAACGCGCCGAGGCCGAATTGCAGCGCGGTGACACCAGCTCCGCCGTCGACAGCTTCGCCAAGCTGAATATAAGCGACAAATTCATTCAGCACGACTTTTGTGCCGAACAGGCCACCCGCAATCCCCGCCTCGTGCCACGGCACGCCCATCATGAACATAATGGGGGCAAAGACATAACCGAGCAGTTGCTGGAAGCTCAGGTCAGGATAGCCGAACCAGCCGCCGACGCCGCCGAGCAATCCGTTCGCCAGCGCCACC
>JANPNT010000569.1:0-8470 GCA_031427655.1 Burkholderiales bacterium | reverse complement strand
CGCCTTCGTGTGAAGTCGCGCCAAACAAGGTCTGGCCTTGCCAGCTGGGCAACAAGTAGCCTGCTCCAGTGAGTGGCATTTGGGTGCGCGGCAAGCCCATCGTGTTCGATGGCAACTGGCTGATTTGGCCTCGCACTTTTTGCAATGCAGCCAGGGTTGAGGGCGACAGCGTGACAAGCAAGCGTGCCGCGTCGTTGGCGTTGGCAAGCACCACCACGCCGGCTTCTTCGATCACTTCGCCTTGAGCGTTCAGCAACTGCCAGCCGCCTTCGCCAGGCCGCAGTCCTTCTACCGCGCAGTGGGTGCGCAATTGACAGCGACTGCCAGCGCGCTCCAAATGGCTGCGCACCAGACCCGCAGGCTGCACCCAACCGCCTTCGATAAAGTGCCACGCCGGGTGAGTCAAGTTCAAACCGCTGAGTTGGCTGGCGGTGGCCGCAGTCGCCGCTTGTGCGTAGCTTGATGGCAGGCCGCAACCGTCCAGCACGGCCTGCACGGCTGAAGCGCTCAGCGCCGATTCAAGCCTCAATAAGCCGTCCACCGCGCCCGCCACTCTGTGGTGTGCAGTGGCTTCGCGCACAGCCTTCGCAGCTTCGATAGAGGCTGCGCGATTAAAGCGTGCATGGATGCCGTCCTGCGCATGAACGACGCCGTGAAACAAACCGCCGGCGTTGCCCGAGGCTTCTTGCGCCGCGCCGCCGTGACGGTCCAACACGGTGCTGGTCCAGCCTTGCTGGGCCAAAGCCCAGGCGGCCGACGAGCCCGCCAAACCCGCGCCAACAATGACGGCATGGCGCGCGGATGACGGCGCGCTGCGAACCCGTGCCGCAGCGCGCTTGGGCTGGAATCGCGGCGCAAATGTGGCGCGAACGACGCCTGCTGCGGTGGACGAATCAGTCACAAAACCTTGGCTGGTGAGTGCGTCTTTCCAGGTCCTCGCAGTTTCATCATCGGCCGCAGCCTGACCGAACTCTGCCGTCAACACCGCCCCTTGCACCGCGAGTCGCGCCAAAGCTTTGGCGGTGTGCGATGCGTGCGAGTCAGCTTGATTAGGCGCGCCGTGACTGTGCACCAGGAACACGTCGACCCACGCCACCACTTCGCTTAAGTAGCGCTCGGCGTTGCCGTTGCAAATCAAGAGTTGCACATGGTCGTCGTCAAAGCGGAACGTGTGAAAGCCTGGTGTCAGTGCGGGCCAAGAATCGGCGAGCAACTGGCGCAGCAAGGCGTGGTCGGCGGGACACAGCAACTGCTCGCGCGTGAGGGGTGCGGGCAGCATGGCAATCACGTGCAGGCGCTCACAGCGCTTTGGGTCATCGCGCCACGCCCGCCACAGCGCGAAGAAGCACTCAGCTTGCTGAAAGTCGGTGTCCAAGACCACACAGCGCGCACGGTTCTGCCAATGCGCCCTCGCAAACTCCGTCATCACAGCGCGGCTTGTGTTGTCAGCCATGCCAACAGCCGGTCGCGCACGGGCGTCAAGCCGCGATAAGCCAAGACCGCTGGGCTCATGCTGGCCACGGCGTCGTGAAGTTGCTGAGCTTGGACTGCGTTGGCCAAGGCCTTCGCCAGCGGTTGAACGTTCACATGGATGGTGAACATCGCCAAGCGCAAGTCGGGCGCGGGAATGAAGGTTTGGCGCTCGGTACGGAAGTAACTCAGCGCGGCAATTTGCGCCGGGTCGGCTTGCGCATTCAGAGGCCAGTCGGCACCGTCCAAATGGGCCGGGTGTGCATGCAGGCGAGGGTGACGGGTGATCGTCCACACATGGCGCTCCCAACGCTGCGTGCCGGTCACCAAGTGGGCCAAATGGGCACTGGCGGTGACCAGCATCTGGTTGTCGGCGACAGGCGCGTGAACCTCGGTAAAGTGACGTCCCACCTTGGTTTCAGGTGCCCAATGCGACGGCAAACACACGGCCATCCACGGGATGTGAGCGGTGTTGCCGTCGATGACGGCGAAGTCTTCGGCGAAGGCCAAACTCATCAAACCTGCCAAGCGCCAACTGGGCGGCAGGGCGTACAGGCAGGCACCGATTTCCGGGGGCGCACTGGCGTGCGACTGCAAGGTATTGCCATGCAGCGACCATCGCAACCGATGAGCGTGCACAGCGCCAACTTCATCGACCGAAAACGCATCGGGATGTTCTGCTGCGGCGTGCGCGCAGAGGGTGCTCAGTGCGGGCGCCGAATCAAAGCCGGGTGCGCTCAACAGTGCCTGTGACGAGTGGCTGAACAGCACCGCCAGTTTTTCGCGCAGCGCCCGATCGCCAATGCGGTTGGGTGTGAGCTGAGGCGCACCTGCTGCCAATTTGCGCAAGCCTGGTTGCATGCGGAAGGGGGATTGGACGGCAGCAAAATCGAAAGACATGCAGCAATCATCAACCAAAAAGAAGGGCACCCGAAGGTGCCCGCTGTCCATCTGTCGCTTTGCCCGCTGTCCTTCTTCAGCGAATCCGGTTACACGCGCTTGCGGTACTCGTGGGTTCGGGTGTCGATCTCGACTTTGTCGCCAGTCTGCACAAACAGCGGCACCGAAATCTCGAAACCGGTGGCGAGTTTGGCGTTCTTCAAAACCTTGCCCGAGGTGTCGCCTTTGACGGCGGGTTCGGTTTCCACGATCTCGCGCACCAAGCTGGTGGGCAGCTCGACTGAAATGGCCTTGCCGTCGTAGAACACCACTTCAACGGCCATCGCTTCTTCAAGGTACTGAAGCGCGTCGCCCATGTTCTCGGACTCGACTTCGAACTGGTTGTACTCGGCGTCCATGAAGGCGTACATCGGGTCGGCGAAGTAGGAGTAGGTGCAGTCCTTTTTGTCGAGGATGACTTGGTCCATTTTGTCGTCGGCCTTGAACACGACTTCGGTGCCTGAATTGCTCAACAAGCTTTTCAGCTTCATGCGCACGGTGGCCGAATTGCGACCGCCGCGGCTGTATTCGGTCTTGAGCACGACCATCGGGTCTTTGCCGTGCATGATGACGTTGCCAGCGCGAATTTCCTGTGCGATCTTCATAGCGTGTTCCGGTTGGGTTCCGTTTGCAGTGTGAGTTGCAGCCAGTTGCTGCAGGAGGCGTCGATTGACGCAAAGCCTGCAATTTTAGCGTCTTTCAACGACAAAGCTTTGCAGCTGACGGGTCAGGTCGGCGTGGGTCAACAAGTGATCGCGCCACGCCGAGGCGGCGGCCCGCCAGATGCGCAGATCGGGAAGCTTCACAGGCGCGCTGCTCAGGCCGTTCCACGCCGACCAGCTTGGCCACAACAAATCCGGCTGTTCGCTGACCGCGCCGAACAAGTCAACAAAGGCGCGCAGCTTGGCGGCGTGAGCACCGTCGTGCTGCGGATAAATCTGCCAAACAAAAGGCTTGCCCGCCCACTGCGCCCGTACAAAGCTGTCTTCGCCGCGCACCAAATTCAAGTCGCTGGCCCACAGCAGATGGTCGTAATCAATCTGGCTGAGAAGCGGTAAAAAATGAAGGCGCAACCGCGCGTATGTCGATCCAGAAGGCAAAGCGTTTTGCACCTGCTGCGCTGCCGCACCAGCGGTCACCAGCAGCAAAGTGGGCTCGTGCGCCAGTGCTGCCAGCAACTCGGGCAAGCGCGGGTTGTCGTAGCAAAACAGGCTGACCACGCGTTCGCCCGCCCGCGGCGCGCAACCCATTTCGATGTGCCACGCGGCAGGATTGAAAGCCAGTTGTCGGGCCAATAAATCAACTTCGCGCAACAAACCGCCGCTGCCGAATTGAAAACCTGGGTAGAAAAACCACTTGTTCAAGCCAGCGCCCGGCCCGCTGAGCTGGGGTGACTCCAAGCCGTGGTTGCGCAGTGCATAAGCTTCGGCGCTCAGGTACTCCAAGTTGATCCATACCGGCGGGGAAGGGCGCGCGACCATGGTTTGGACAAAGGCAGTGGGCAGCGCACAGCCAAAGGCTTCGATCACCACATCACCGGGTTGGCTGTTGCCATCGGCATGCATCCAGTCGACCACTTGCACCGCAGCGTTTGAGGACGGTGCCATCCAAGCCAGCGCCGAAGCGTCGTCCACCCACAGCCGCACCTGCTCGCCGCGCGCCGCCAAATCGGTTGCCAAGCGCCAGCACACACCGATGTCACCGAAGTTGTCGATCACGCGACAGAACACATCAAACAGCATCGGGGCATTATCTGAGGCTGCACAATCGCGGCCCATGACGACCGCGCCTGAACCTCCCAACACGACCAGCATGGGCGCCACAAATTCTGCGGAAGCGGTCAGCTCAGAAACCACAAAAGCGCGTGCGCAGTTGCTGGCCGACGTGGCCGCTTTGCCCGGCTTGCCCGGCGTTTATCGCTACTTTGATGCGCACGGCGGCGTGCTGTACGTTGGCAAGGCGCGCGACCTGAAAAAGCGCGTGGCCAACTACTTTCAAAAGCAGCACGGTGGCACGCGCATCGGGCACATGATCACAAAGATTGTGCGCATCGAGACCACGGTGGTCAGGTCAGAAGCAGAAGCCTTGCTGCTGGAAAACAACCTCATCAAAACGCTGAGCCCGCGTTTCAATATTTTGTTTCGCGACGACAAGAGTTATCCGTATTTGAAGATCACCGGAACAGCAAATGTGCACGCCGAAGGCAGTGCTGCGTTCCCCCGCATGGCCTATTACCGAGGCGCGGTGGACAAGCGCCACCGCTACTTCGGCCCTTACCCCAGCGCCTGGGCGGTGAAGGAGTCGATACAGCTTTTGCAAAAGGTGTTTCGCCTGCGCACGTGCGAAGACACGGTGTTCAGCAACCGCACTCGGCCCTGTTTGCTGTATCAAATCAAACGCTGTTCAGGCCCCTGCGTGAAGCACATTGCGTCTGAAGATTACGCCCGTGATGTGGGCAATGCCGAACGTTTTCTGCTGGGCGAAACCCAAGAGGTGATGCAAACCTTGCAAACCCAAATGATGTTGCAAGCAGAGGCCACCAACTTTGAACAGGCGGCTGAAATACGCAACCAAATCACCGCCTTGTCGCGCGTGCTGCATCAGCAATCGGTGGAGGACAACTCCGGCCACCCGACCAAAGACGCCGACATCTTGGCGGTCAAAGTGCAGGGCGGTCGCGCCTGTGTGAACTTGGCCATGGTGCGCGGCGGGCGGCATTTAGGAGACAGGCCGTTTTTCCCGACCCACTTGGAAGATGCGTCGGCGATCTCGGACGCTGAAGGCGATGAAGCGGCGGTCGTGGCACCCGAAGTTCAAGTGCTCGAAGCCTTCATTGCGCAGCACTACATTGACAGTGTGGTGCCGCCGTTGTTGGTGCTCAGTCACGCGGTGGACAAAAACCTGATTGACGCTTTGTGTGAGCACAGCGGTATCAAGGTGACGGCCCAGCATCAGCCTCGTGATGCGCGCCGTGCGTGGCTGGACATGTGCATGCAAGGCGCCGACATCAAGCTGGCGCGGCTGCTGTCTGAGGAAGGCTCACAGCAAGCGCGCACGCGCGCCTTAGTGGATGCGCTGGACATGCCGGTCGAAGATTTAGAGAACTTCCGAGTCGAATGCTTCGACATCAGCCACACCGCTGGCGAGGCCACGCAGGCCTCGTGCGTGGTGTTTGAAGCGCACAAGATGCAAAGCGCGCAGTACCGCCGCTACAACATCGAAGGCATTACCGGCGGTGACGACTACGCGGCCATGCGCCAGGTATTGACGCGCCGCTACGGCAAATTGATGGCGGCGGCCAAAGCGGCTGAAATCGACGGCTCGCCCAAGCCCGGCGTGAAGTTTCCTGACCTGGTGTTAGTTGACGGCGGCAAAGGCCAGGTCAGCATGGCGCGCGAAGTGTTCACCGAACTTGGCATCGACCTCGGTTTGATTGCTGGCGTTGAAAAAGGCGAGGGCCGCAAGGTCGGCTTGGAAGAATTGGTGTTTGCCGACGGCCGCGACAAGGTCTATCTTGGCAAAGACTCCGCCGCGCTGATGTTGGTGGCGCAGATTCGCGACGAAGCGCATCGCTTCGCCATCACCGGCATGCGCGCCAAACGCGCCAGCGTGCGCACGGGCGGCAGCAAACTAGAAGACGTACCCGGAGTCGGCCCCAAAAAGCGCGCCAAATTGTTGCAGCGCTTTGGCGGCGTGCGCGGCGTGGGCAGCGCCAGCGTTGAAGACTTGATCACCGTAGACGGCATCTCCAGAGAACTTGCGGAGGAAATTTACCGTGCCTTGCACTGAACAAAAAATGAAACGTCGATGTGCTGCGGCACTGTGGCTGAGCGCGGTAGCGTCGCTTGTCTTGTGGGCCTGTTCGTCGCCGATGCCTCCGCCAGCGTCACCGCCTGCGGTAGCTGTGTCGCCGACCGGTTCCAGCGCGCGCCCGACCGCACCCGACGCAATGACCCCTGCGCTGCGACCCGTGCCGCCGCCTCCTGCCAACATGGGTGCGTTGTCGCAACCGGCACGGCTGCCTGCGCCCGGCCCGGTGCGCAACTGGAGCGAGGTGCGGCTGCAAGCGGCTAAACGGCTGGTCGACGCGCACCCCGACACGACTTATTTGGGCGCAGTGCCCGACGTCTTACTGGCAATACCGGTGCTCGAAATTGAACTCAATGCCGACGGCAGCGTGCGCCGCGTGGATGTGCTGCGCGTCCCCACTCAAGCCACTGATACGGTGCAATTGGCGGTCGCTGCCGTGAGGCGCGCTGGACCTTACGGCGATGTGTCGCGCCTGCCCAAACCCTGGCGTTTCACCGAGACCTTTTTGTTCAACGACGACCGCAAGTTCAAGCCCCGTACACTCGACCGCTAGGGCGCTTGCTGTTCGCGCAGCTTACAAACCTCACTCGACACAGCCCTTCACAAGCACCCCATGTTCTTCAATTTGCCAACCCTGCTGACGTGGGCGCGCATCGTGGCCATTCCGCTGGTGGTTGGCGTCTTCTATCTCGATGTTGACTGGCCCACGCGCAACTTGGTGGCCACCACACTCTTCATCGTTGTGGCGCTCACCGATTGGGCGGACGGCTACTTGGCACGCCGGTTGAATATGACGTCTTCTTTCGGAGCCTTTTTGGATCCGGTGGCAGACAAGTTCTTGGTTTGTGCCGCCTTGCTCGTCCTAGTGCACCTGAACAGGCTGCACGCCTTGGTGGCCTTGGTCATCATTGGCCGCGAAATTGCGATCTCTGCCTTGCGTGAGTGGATGGCGCAAATCGGCGCGTCGCGCAGCGTGGCGGTTCACATGCTGGGCAAACTGAAAACTGTGGTGCAAATGGTGGCCATCCCGTTTCTGCTGTACCACGACAAGTTTTTGGGCTTCATCGACACGCACTTTTGGGGCACTGTGCTGATCTACATTTCGGCTGTGCTGACCATTTGGTCCATGGTTTATTACTTGCAAAAAGCGCTGCCCGAGATCCGCGCCAAAGCGAGTTGAACGCCACCGTCACAGCAGCCAGCGCGGGCCTGTTTGCACGCTCCATGCCATGGTTGTTTGTGCCCATCTGGAGCACCGGTTTCATCGTGGCGCGATTTGGTATGCCACACGCACCACCCCTTACTTTCTTGGTCTTGCGCTTCGCGCTGTCTGCCATGTGCTTTGCCCTCTGGGTGGGCATCACGAAACCCCTGTGGCCGCGCAGCCGGGCCCAGTTTTTTCACTTGGCGGTGGTGGGTGTGCTGATGCACGCGGGCTATTTGGGCGGCGTGTGGGCTGCGGTGAAAGCAGGAATCGGTGCTGGCACGGTGGCCTTGCTGGTGGGCTTGCAACCGGTGCTCACCGCACTGTGGATCACTGGTTTCAGCGGTTCTGACCAGCCGGGTGTTGGGCGCGGCAATTCGCCGCGTCTGGGCGCAGCGCAATGGGCCGGTTTGGTCATGGGCTTCAGCGGTTTGCTGTTGGTGGTGTGGCGCAAATTGGGTGCGGGCGAACTCAACGCGGTCAACTTGGGATTGGCCCTGTTCGCCTTGTTAAGCATCACCGCTGGCAGCTTGTATCAAAAGCAATTTGTGCAGACCTGCGATGTGCGCACTGCCAGCCTCATTCAACTGCTGGCGGCGTTGGTGATTTGCGCGCCTTTGGCTTTGCTAGAAGCGGAATCCGTGGTGTGGCATCCGCAACTTATCGGCGCGTTAACGTGGTCGGTGCTGGGCTTGACCTTGGGCGGAAGTTCGCTTCTGTATCTTTTGTTGCAGCGCGGCGCGGCCACGCAGGTGGCGAGTTTGATGTTCCTGGTGCCGCCAACCACAGCCTTGCTGGCGTGGTTGATCTTCAGTGAAACACTGAGCGCTTTGATGTTGCTGGGCATGGTGCTCACTGTCGTGGGCGTGGCCTGCGTGATCAGACCAGCGCCAGCCGCCACGGCACATTGAAGCCGCCTTGCAAGGCAGCGGGCAGCCCTTGCACCCACCCCCTAAGTACACAGTTGATTGCGAATAGAATCCGCTTCCGCGCTTGACACCCAGCTGCTGGGCGGCTGTAATCATTCGGCGGCGCCAGGTCTTTTTT
>JANPNT010000568.1:0-2212 GCA_031427655.1 Burkholderiales bacterium | reverse complement strand
AACAACATGTCGGGCTTGCTCAGCAGCAAGCGGCACAGCGCCACGCGGCGTTTTTCGCCGCCCGACAATTTGCCAACGATGGCGTCCCAAGGTGCCAAGCGCAAGGCATCGGCAGCCAGCTCCAATTGCAGATCGGTGTTTTCGGAACCGGCCGCAGAAATAATGGCCTCCAGTTGAGCTTGTTCGGTGGCCAACGCGTCAAAGTCGGCGTCTTCGGCGGCGTATTCGGCGTACACCTCATCAAGGCGTTTCTTGGCAGCCAGCGCGCCGCCTATGCCTTCTTCCACGGCCTCGCGCACGGTTTGGTTCGGGTCCATTACCGGCTCTTGCGGCAGGTAGCCAATTTTCAAACCCGGCATCGGCGTGGCCTCGCCTTCGATGTCTTTGTCCACACCCGCCATGATCTTCAGCAAGGTGCTTTTGCCCGATCCGTTCAGGCCCAGCATGCCAATCTTCGCGCCAGGGAAAAACGAGAGCGAAATGTTCTTGAGAATTTGGCGCTTGGGCGGCACGGTCTTGCCCACGCGGTTCATCGTGAATACGTACTGAGCCATGGTGTTCCTGCTGACTTTCTTGCTTGATTGGGGAGTTGGGGGGCGAAGGTCGCTGCGCGCGGTCGCCAACTCGTTATTGTCGTCGCACTTGCGTCGCGCTTCGGTATCAAGGCGGCGAACGCAGTGCAACTCCGACGCGCATCGAGGCATCGGCGGTTAGAATGAGGCACCGGCGCAAGCTTCAGTCACTGCGCTGCCGTCATCCTGACCAGAGTCCCCGTGCTGCCGATGCTGACAAAGCAAGGCGCGCGAATCAGCGGCTCAACACACCCTCTCTGCCTGCGACTGGCGCCCGAAGTTCGAGCGACAGGCCGACTCTGTCCTTTTGGAAGATTCCCATGTCTTTTGACACCCTCGGCCTTGCCGAGCCTTTGTTGCGTGCCGTCAACGAATACGGCTACACCACCCCCACACCCATCCAGACCCAAGCCATTCCTTTGGTGCTGTCTGGAGTTGACGTGATGGGCGGGGCCCAAACCGGCACGGGCAAAACGGCCGGCTTTGTGCTTCCGATGCTGCACCGTTTGATGGCCAACCCGGCTGTGCGCGATGCCAAAGGAAGACTGCCCATCCGCGCCCTCATCCTCACACCCACCCGCGAGCTGGCGGCGCAGGTGGAAGAAAGCGTGAAGACCTACGGCAAGTACAGCAAGCTCACCAGCATGGTGATGTTTGGTGGCGTGGGCATGCAGCCGCAAATCGACAAACTGCGCCGCGGCGTAGACATCTTGGTGGCCACTCCCGGCCGCTTGCTGGACCACCACCAACAGCGTACGCTCGACCTCAGCCACGTGCAAATTTTTGTGCTCGACGAAGCCGACCGCATGCTCGACATGGGCTTCGTGCACGACATCAAAAAAGTGCTGGCCGTGTTGCCCGCGCAAAAGCAAAGCCTGCTGTTCTCGGCCACCTTCAGTGACGAGATCAAGGCCCTGGCCGACCGCTTGCTGAACAAGCCCGCGCTCATTGAAGTGGCGCGTCGCAACCAGACCAACGACAGCATCGCGCAGAAGGTTCACCCTGTGGGCCGCGACATGAAGAAGGACCTGTTGTCGCACCTCATCAAGAGCAACGACTGGGATCAGGTGCTGGTGTTCACGCGCATGAAAAGTGGCGCCAACAAGCTGGTCGAATTTTTGTTGAAAGAAGGCATCAGCGCGATGGCCATCCACGGCAACAAGAGCCAAAGCGCGCGCACCAAGGCGCTGGCCGAGTTTAAAACCGGCGACCTCACCGTGCTGGTGGCCACCGACATCGCGGCGCGCGGCATCGACATCGACATGCTGCCTCACGTGGTGAATTACGAGCTGCCCAACGTGCCCGAAGACTATGTGCACCGCATTGGCCGCACCGGCCGCGCGGGTGCGCAGGGCGAAGCAATTTCGCTGGTGTGCGTTGACGAAAACGGCTTCCTGCGTGAGATCGAGCGCCTCATCAAGCGCGACATCCCGAAGGAAATCATTCCTGGCTTTGCGCCCAACGCCAACGAGCGCCCTGAGCCCATCGTGCTGGGTCGCATGGTGATTGGCGAAGGCGCGGGTCGCGGCGGCTTCCGCTCTGGTGGCGGCGGCGGCGGGGGCGGTGGTGGTCGCAGCGGCGGCGGTGGTGGTCGCTCGGGTGGCGGTGGCGGTCGAAGCGACTCGCGCAATGCGCCGTCG